>NZ_AUCX01000005.1 GCF_000429985.1 Maridesulfovibrio bastinii DSM 16055 | reverse complement strand
TATGCCAGAATGCGCGGCCTCTCGAAGGCTCAAGAACAAAGTCTCCTCTGCGCAGCCTGCCAAAACATGAAGAAAATAGCGCTTATCCTAAGCGCTAGACGCATATTTTCTGATATTTTTAAAACTATTGCCTTCAAAGAGAGTTCCGTTCACTGTTTTGCTTCGAACTTGGGATTTGATCGACCAAATTTAAATTTTTCAAACTAAATCGAACAGAAATAGGGCGTAATAAAACCCCGCTTTTAAAAAAAACGGGGTTAGTCAGCAATCTGAAAACTCCTTCCTGTGCTTATAAAAACAGGAAGGAGTTTTAAAAATATTTTTTGCAGTGCTGTTACCAGCGTCTGGGAAGTGCGTGTCTGGCCCATTCGGTCAGCATGGGCTGCATTTCTTCACCAAGCAGATGCAGGGGAACTATTTTGCCTTCGATTATGATTCCCTGAGGGAATAAATTCAAGCCCTGATACTCCTTGGGTCCCTGAAAAGCAGTATTCTTGGCCAGCAGGACTGAAACATTCATTTCCTTGCAATAAGCAATCAGCCCCTCGGGGAAAAAGGCAGCGTCTTTTATGTTTCTACCAATGGTTTTAAACAGGGTTGTGCAGATGGAAACAAAATGCTCACGTCTTAAGGGCTGATGCATGGCCGAAACAGTTTCATTGGAGACAAAGGCTATTTCCTTGTCCATAAGATCTTCATAGGTCTTGCTCTCTCTGGCATCTCCCATAATAATTTCCCCAAGATCGAGAGTCTTAAAAAGCTTGTAAGTCTGAAGACCTACAATTTTATCGTACTCTATTCCGTAAAGGGAAATATCATCAAAACCGTTTCTATGAGCGTGTATATACTGGGAAATAAGCAGAATCCCGGTTCCGGTACCGATATCAAGACCGACATAACTATCAAGCTCTTTTAACTTCGGGGACATCTGCTGATTGATAATTGAGCGCAGTACATGGGCCGTTTTAGTGATGTCTCCCAGCATGCGTAATGAAAAGGACCACTGTCTCATATAATTCATCATCTCAATATCATCACCGGGTTCATTCAGGCTGCGGTGCCTGCTGAACATTTCACACAAACGGCTGACCTCGGCATGGGAGACCTTCTCATCAAAACCATCGTTATTTACATAACAATAAAAATATTTGAGCACGAAACTGAGAAGATCGGCATCACTTATGTTTGTTGCCGGGTCACAAAATTTAGCTAAATCGTGAAGAACTGAAGAATCATTATACAGTTCAGGCTGCAATACCTCTGTAGGGTAATGTTTGGGCAATGACGTTGAAACTGCTGTACTGTGCTCCCGCATCACAATATCTCCTTATATTTGTTCTTCTAAATTTATTTTATCTTAATATATGGCGGTCAATCTTTCCTGCATGGGATCAATGCACAGAACGTACCCAACAAATTTTCTGAGCCTAGAATTTTGACAAACAGTCGTGCTATTTCTTTGTAATAATTTAATAATTTTTATAAACATTTTTTAAAAACCCATAAAAAAAGCTGCTTCCAAGTTAATGAAAGCAGCCTGATAGGAATTTTTTGCTCTTGATGCTGAACGGACTTTAAAACCCGCCGTTATGTCTGGATAAAATTTTATCCACAACATCTCTATGCGCTTTATACGGATTTTCGGGAACAGCCCTCTGCTCAAGGGGGTCAAGCTCCCTGCAACATGGACCTTTTATGTGGAGGTTATAGGCTCTGACCATCAGATTTTCCAGATTAACACTATCCATCACGTTATAGGCTAGAAGCGTTTCCAGAGCCTTTTCATCAGCATACTTTTCATATTCGTTCCAGAGCAGGACAGCAAAAAAACCATCCAGCCCTTCCGCATCTCCACGGTTTATCCCGAAATGTTTTTCAATACCTTTCAACCCGCCGGTTATGCCCAGCGCTCTGAAAACAAATCGCAGATCAATATGGGCAGCATTAATCCTGATGCCGAAAAATTTCTCTATAAAAGGAATATCAAAACATTTACCATTAAAACTCACCAGCAAAGGAAATTCAGCAATGTCAGCAGCAAAGTCATCAAGATTGCGTCCGTTGATGTAAGTTTTAATTTCGCTGCCGGTCCACAAAGCGATTGTTGTAATTTCGCAATAGTCGAAATTTGTGCCGGTTGTTTCAATATCAATATAAGCAGCTTTATCCATAAAATAAGGAAACATGCGCCACTGAACCGCAGCAGGAAGATTTTTCCCGAACCATTCAACGTCACCATTTTCAAGATGTCTCAAAGAATCAGCACAGCCTTTCTGCATGGCCATAAGCTTTTTCACTGAAACAGGGGCTGAACGCCCTTCAATAATATCCGACCATTCAACAATGCCGGCTTTCCACAACTTCTCTTCAGTTGCTGCTCCCACTCCGGGAAGATGACAGAAAGTACTCTTCAACATTTTATATAAGCCTTTAAAAATGTACTTGATAAATCGATTAATAAATTATGTTCCCAATTAGTAACATTCTGTACGCCTGATTTAGTTATAGGTCCAGAGATGCTTTATTGACATCAGTCAGTGTCGGAAATAAAGAAAAAATGTTATCAGAGGTCATGATCGGGGAAGTTAATAAGCTTGACCAGAGCGCAGCCAAGGCGGTTATATTTTGGAAATGCCAGATATCCAGTCTGTGATCAGCAGAATAGATGAACATATTTTTATTCCTGCAAAAAAACTAATAGACCAGATGCCACCGGAGTATGTTCCCCTGATCATTGGAACCGCAACCGCTGTGGCATTTATTGTAACTCTGCTGGTAATTATTGTTTCCAGACCATCCAAGAAGAAATCTTCAAGCCCTTCAGTGCTGAAAAAACTTCATAAGGAAGGCGCCATAATAGATGTTGCTCTTCCCGGAAGTCCTACTGCTATCTGTGGCCGTGCGGTAATTACATCCATAAAAAAAGACCGTATAAAAATGGAGATGCTGGAAAATTCAGGAAGTGTAATTTTGAAACCTGAGCTGGAAGTCCTTTTCATGTTCAGACCGGAAAACACTTCTACTGATAAAATCAACAGCTTTACGGCAAGACTTCTTAAAACGGAAAAGAAGAACGGCCTCTGCACTTCCTTTTCGGCTGAAATGCCTGAAAAATTTTCCAATACTCCCAGAAGACAGCATCGCCGCAAGCGAGTTGTAGACCAGCAATTCATCAGGGTTAAAATCTGGGCCGGTGATATCAAAAACTCAAGGGATGATTTTTCGGATTCAGTGCCTGATCTTGCGGTTAACTCATACGACCCCCGTGCAGGCGGTCAGGAAGAAAACAGCATTATAAATATATCCAACGGGGGAATCGCCGTAAGCGCGATAAATGATCTTGTTGATGAGCGTTTTACAACTGACAGTGATGTGCTCTTGAATATTTTTATGTTCAATTTCCGCCAGAAAATATTCAAACCATACTGGTATGCCGGTAAAATCCGCTCCCTTGAAGAAAAGGGTCCGGACAAGACAAGATTAGGTATAGAATTTACCCATTCAGGAATAATTCAGGACGAAGATGAACAGCTGCTGCAATGGTATGAGCTGTAAGCGCAGAACTGTCTGACAAAAAAAGCGGATCAACTGCACAAAACTGTGAAGAATACCGCTTTTTTTGCGGCCAACGGACTTTTTTATAAGCCGGAAGATTATTTTAATCCTCCGGCTTTTATTTCGTCTCATGCCGCACGTCGTTGCCGGATATCCCCGGTCAACCTGTCTTATTTAAATATCGGTTCGCAAATTTTTTTCCACCGCGCAGAGAACCGCCATAAGCGGAAAAAACTTTGGTCTTTTTTTTAACACTTAAAATTTCAGTTTTAAGCTGAGAGTGCAGTTTACGGGCTTCCTCCGTAATCTGCTTCTGCAATTCCCTCAACCCGTCAACCCTCTCCAATTTCGCATCGAAATCTGTCCGGCCTTTATTCTGAAGAGCTTCGTTAGTCAGTCTATCTCTTTCAAAACACAGGACCTCGGCACTATCCACGTCACCAGTTTCAAGAGCCCTAAGTTCCTTGCGCCCGATTTCCAGAGCCTGATCAAGAAGTTTCAGAGTGTCAGCCATAAAAGCCTCTATTTTGAGCTTCTGATATCTTCACGAATATCGGAGACAACTTGTTTCCATTTGTTAACTGCTGGCAGAAATTCGAATTCAAGCAGGTCTGCAAGCAGAATCCAGTCTTCATTTTCAAGAACTTCACTCATTTCTGTGAAAAGGGAATTAAATTCTTCAACATTCTTTGTGAACTGAGGATGATCTTTAAGAGTGAAAGTATCTCTGAGTGATCCGATCATTCCAAGAAAATCACGGGTTACATCAAGAAGATCCTGATAAAGCTCCAGAGCTTCGGCATCATCAGCCTGACGGAAAAGTTCAGCGACCTGCTTACCGCCTCCGGCCATGATGTTTATAACCTTGTACATTTCAAGGGTGATATTTGAGGCCATTTCGGTGATACTGGCACTCTTTATTTCCAGACTTTCTATTTCACCGGTTTCGATATCTTCTGACTGATGCGGATAAATTTCACTGAAAGGTTCATTATTCAAAATAACATCAGTTACGATACGATCCTGCAGGTATCCTTCATTCATCACATTTTCAAAAACCTGCTCAAGATTTTCAAAATTACTGATATTCACATCACTTTTCTGTCCATCAATGACGACCATGTTAATTCTCCTCCTGGTATGCTACGAAATAATTTCCGATAAATAAGATTCAACTAGCATTATACAAAATTCATACCATTTTTCATAAACATCTTTTGAAAAAGGAAACCAGCGCAGAGTATTTTTTTAAAAGATTGACCAATCCTTCAAGGCCAAGCTGCTGCTGTGATTGAAAAATCCACAAAGAACCGAGTACGCTCAGCTCTGTTTTTTCAGACATTTTATCTTGTATTTTCTGTATATTAGCTAAGAATCCTGTTTTTAAAGATTCTGTGGGAGCTTTAGCCAGAAGTACGGCCTGCTTTATCATCAGAAACAGCAGGGCTGAAATTTCATCAAGGGTATTGCCAATTTCATTACAAAAAAGAACAGAGGGCTTCCGGTCCATTATAAAGGGTCTTTCGAAATCCTCCATGTCAAGAAATCGACGATACGCTTCACGCTGAATCCTGATCCACACTGCACGGTCAGATACCCCATGCCCTGAAAGAGATGCTAAATCCAGAAAACCTTTTTCATCCCGCACGGCAAGCCATGCTCTGGCTGCGCTGCGGTCAGTATCATCAAGCTGATTATTCTTCCATTTTCCGCAGTTAAGATAACTTTCAATATACCCGAAGACACTATCAGCTTTGATTTTATGACGACAGGCATGCTCCTGCTCACAGGGCACACCGAAAGAACACGGATGGCACACAATATCCGGCTCAAGAGAAAGAGAACCCTCCCTTGCCGGGCCAGTGTCAAAAGGCTGTGCGGTTGCCAGAAAAATAGAAACAAGAGGCACACCAAGCCCTGCTGCCAGATGCATGGTCCCGGTATCATTGGTAACCAGCAGTTTCATGCAGGATAGAGCCGCACCAAGGCCGGAAAGATCCGTTCGGCCCATAAGATTAACACAAGGAAAATCCTGCCCTGTCAATATTTGCTGCCCAACTTGCGACTCTGATTCAGTTCCGAAAAGAACCGGAACCAGATGCAATCTTTCCCACACCATTTTGCCTAGTTTACTGAAATAATCAGCAGGCCAGCGTCTGCGCTCCTCACTTGCTCCGGGTTGAAAACCTATGAATCCGGCAGCATTCAGCCCTGATTCATTTTTAAGCTTTTGAAGAGCTTTATTTTTTTCACCCTCCTCAACGTCGGACAATCTGAATGGGACAGCTTCATCAATCCCGGCAACTTTTCTGAACAGGTCGACAACATTAAAGGGACTGGCTCCCCTGTTTACCGAGGCAACCTGTAAAAACGCTGCCCAGGCTGAAGTATCCGCATTAAAACCGAATTCATCCAGAGCAAATCCTCTTACTTCGCGCCCTCTTCCAAGACGCATGGCCAGCAGCCTTGCCGGTATGGAAGGAGTTAAATTAACAACAATATCCGGCTTGAATTTTTTTTCAATTTCAAGACAGTAATTTTCAAAATGTCCAAGTGCTTCTTTCCAGTCACGCTCAGCAGCAGATAAAAAAGTGGCTCCGGGTAGAGGAAAAACAAAGTCCACATCACGCAGCAACGGGGCTGCACCGAAAAAATTTTTCAGACAAACGAGTGAAGTGGCGGCTTGCCGAGCAGCAAAGGAGCTTAGAACCGGCTGAGTCTGGAGAAGATCTCCGAATCTGGTCAGATTTATGACAAGTACATTCATTTTAGCGGACCCGGATTAAAAGTTTTTTTCAATTTTGCCAGTAAACACCGCCAGACCATGGCGTGCAAATCTTCATCCCATCTATTAACGGCTTCTGGTTCAGATAAACGGACGAATATGCCAGCTAAACGGAAACCACCTGAAAACAAGTAAAATCGTCCTGCCGTTCATCGAAAATCAGATGCACCGGCAGTCCTCCATAAGTATAAAGAAATTACCCGAACGATCAAACAGGAGTGATTGGCGGGCCTTAAATTTATTCAAGATCGGTACCATAAAAATCAGACACGGAGGATGCCTGTAATGAGTGACAGCAAAAAAATCAAAACTCTCTCAACGGAAAACCGCATATTCAACCCGCCTTCGGATGTGTCCTTTGCACATATCAAAAGCTTTGATGAATACAAAGCCGTTTATGACCGTTCCATAAACGATATGGAAGGTTTCTGGGCGGAACGTGCCGAAGAACTTCTGACATGGGAAAAAAAGTGGGATACAGTTCTTGAATATAATTTCGATACTCCGGAAATCAAATGGTTTGAGGGCGGAAAACTTAATGTTTCTGCCAACTGCCTTGACCGTCATCTCGAAAATGGACGCCGCAACAAAGCTGCACTCATCTGGCAGGGTGAGGAAGACGATGAAGTAAAAGTATATACTTATGACATGCTGCACCGTGAAGTATGCCGCTTTGCCAATGTTTTAAAAAAGATGGGCGTTAAAAAAGGTGACCGGGTTTCAATTTACCTTCCAATGATCCCGGAACTGGCAATAGCCATGCTGGCCTGTACCAGAATAGGAGCTCCGCACTCTATCATCTTTGCAGGATTCAGTTCCAACAGTCTGCGCGACCGCATCAAAGACTGCGGAGCCAAAATTCATATTACCGGAGACGGAGTTCTGCGTGGCGGAAGAACCATTCCACTCAAACCAAATTCCGATGAAGCTCTCAAGGACTGCCCCTGCGTTGAGCAGTGCGTAGTTGTTCCAAGAGCCAAAAACAAAATAGAAATGGTTGAAGGCCGGGATCACTTCTGGGGAGACCTCATGAGTGAGAGTGATATTTCAGACGATTGTCCCTATGAAATAATGGATGCAGAAGACCCGCTTTTCATCCTTTATACCTCAGGAAGCACCGGCGCTCCCAAGGGTGTTTACCATACCACCGGCGGATACCTGACCTATGCGGCTCACACCTGCCAGTGGGTATTTGACCTCGGTGAAGATGACATCCACTGGTGCACCGCTGACGTAGGCTGGGTAACAGGACATACTTATATAGTATATGGTCCGCTCGCTCTCGGCAGCACGAGCATTATGTTTGAATCTGTTCCGTCATATCCTGATCCTTCAAGA
The DNA here is from genome assembly GCF_000429985.1 of Maridesulfovibrio bastinii DSM 16055. Classification (NCBI taxonomy): domain Bacteria; kingdom Pseudomonadati; phylum Thermodesulfobacteriota; class Desulfovibrionia; order Desulfovibrionales; family Desulfovibrionaceae; genus Maridesulfovibrio; species Maridesulfovibrio bastinii. Next base: position 239,697 of record NZ_AUCX01000005.1, on the reverse strand, counting down.
TTCTGGCAGGTATGTGAAAAATTCAAGGTCAATACATTCTATACCGCACCTACGGCAATCCGCGCCCTGATGCGTGAAGGTGACAAGTGGACTGAAAAACACGACCTCTCTTCACTGCGGGTTCTCGGATCGGTTGGAGAACCGATAAACCCCGAAACATGGGTCTGGTTCCATGAAAAAATAGGTAAAGGAAAACTGCCTATCGTGGATACATGGTGGCAGACTGAAACAGGCGGACATATTCTTGCCCCGCTCCCCTATGCGACACCGCTCAAGCCCGGTTCAGCAACTTTGCCTTTGCCCGGAATTGACGCAGCAATTGTTGACAGACACGGCAAAGAAGTCGGTCCTGACGAAGGTGGATTTCTGGTTATAAGAAAACCATGGCCGGGTATGCTTCGCGGAGTATGGGGCAATCAGGAAAGATTCAAACAGCAGTATTTTGCAGGATTTCCCGGATGCTATGAATCCGGTGACGGAGCCAGAAAAGACAAAGACGGCTACTACTGGATAATGGGACGTGTTGATGACGTTATAAACGTATCAGGACACAGACTGGGAACAGCTGAAATTGAATCCGCACTGGTATCTCATCCGGCAGTAGCAGAAGCCGCCGTTGTTGGTAAGCCGCATGAAGTGAAAGGCCAGACTATTTATGCTTATGTAACCATCAAACCTGAGTTTGATGAAGACGATGAACTGGTAAAAGAACTCAGGATCCATGTCCGCAAGGAAATCGGGCCTCTGGCTACTCCGGAAATTATCCAGTTCACTCCGGGACTTCCTAAAACAAGAAGCGGAAAAATTATGAGAAGAATTCTCAGAAAAATTGTTGAAGAGGATACTTCCAACCTCGGAGACACTTCCACCCTTGCCGATCCTTCAATTGTTACCGATCTTATTGAAGGATACGAAGAAGTGGTAAACAGCTAAATCACTCATACGAAGTGCATCACTCCTCCCCCGTGAAGTCCCGGTCAGATCTGGCCGGGACTTCATTCATATAATGAAGTCAGACAGAAAAATTTTCTTTAACTATCCGTCAGCAATACTTTTTTTGAGATTTCCATTCATCAGGAAACCGTTTTGCGTTCGGTTGATTTTAAACCAGCCATCTTGACACATGCAATCGAGGTAACTAACTACATATAACCAAGAGAGCGTAGCAGCCCTGCTAAAATAAAACCGGAAAGGCTCGGCCTGTCCGGGATTTTTTTTCATGCTCGCAGAGTGTGATAAAAAAGCTGCATTAACAACGAAATAAAACAATGCGCTGATTTTGATCAGTGTTGAATTCAAGGAGTTTCTAATGGCTAAAGAAATAAAACTTTTCAAGCTCATCAACGGAGACATGGTTATCGGCAAGTGGGATGCAGAAAACAGCAAGATTGTTGATCCGGCTATTCTCCAGACCGTACCTTCACAGCAGGGTGTTCAAATGATGATCCTTCCCTTCGGTTATCCGTTCGACAACGATATTGACGGTGAAATCGATGGCAGACATATTATATATGAATACAAAAACTGCCCTGAAGAGATTGAAACCAAATACCTTGAAGCTTCCAGCAACCTGACCCTCTCAACCTCCGGCGGTCTCGGCGGAATGGGCGGCGGACTTGGTGGAGACATCTCCAACCTGATTAAATAAGATTCTTTACTGAAACTGATACAGGCGGTAAAAACAGGGAATAGGCGTTTCCTGTTTTTTCCGCCTCTTATTTCTTATATTACCAAATTTAGTTTTACGGATGACAATTTGAAAAGATTACTTCCTCTACTTCCACGTCCCACTCGCTATCTGGGTTCCGAATGGGGCACTGTCCACAAGGATATCAGCAAAGTCAGAGCGCATATTGCGCTTTGTTTTCCAGATCTCTATGAAGTGGGAATGTCCTATCTGGGACAAAAAATACTTTATGACATTGTAAACCGTCATCCGGATTTCTACGGTGAACGCGGATACGTTCCCTGTGAAGAAACTGCCGCAATTTTAAAAGAGCATGGTGAACTTCTTGCCACAATGGAAAGTGATACCCCGCTCAAAGATGTGGATGTCATCGGTGTAAGCATGACTCATGAGCTATGCTACACCAATGTGCTCTACATGCTCGAACTTTCCGGCATCCCCCTTAGATCGGCAGACCGTGGTGAAGAATTTCCGCTGGTCATAGCCGGCGGCGGGGCCTGCTTCAATGCGGAACCCATGGCAGATTTTCTTGATGCCATGATGCTTGGTGACGGTGAAGAATCAATTATAAGAGTGTTGGAGACAGTAGCCGACTGTAAAGAAAAAGGGCTGGACAGACAGGCTACACTTAAAGCTCTGTCAAAGCTTCCGGGACTTTATATTCCTGCTTTTTTTGATCCTGAGAATCCTGATGACACACTTATAGAAAAAGCAGTCGTGGATGATCTCAATCCAATTCCTTTTCCTCAGGGACAGGTTCTTTCATTCGGACAGGCTGTGCATGACCGTCTTACCCTCGAAATTGCTAGAGGCTGCACCAGAGGATGCCGCTTTTGTCAGGCTGGAATTATTTATCGCCCGGTCAGAGAGCGAACCCCTGAAAAGCTGCACAATATTCTCATGAACGGTTTAAAAGAAACCGGGTACGAAGAGACATCCTTTCTATCCCTTTCCACAGGAGACTACTCCGCTCTTGACGGACTGTTTGCCACAAGTTTTGACCACTGTGCGGCTGAACAGGTTTCTATTTCGCTGCCCTCCCTCAGAGTCGGTTCCATTTCCGACCATATAATGAAAAGAATTTCCTCCATCAGGCGAACCGGAGCAACGCTTGCTCCCGAGGCTGGAAGCCAGAGGATGAGGGATGTTATAAACAAGGGAATTACCGAACCTGAAATTCTCGACCATGTTCTAAAACTTTTCAATAATGGCTGGCAGTCGGTTAAGCTCTATTTTATGATAGGTCTGCCCACAGAAACTTTTGAAGATTTAGACGCAATTCTGGATCTCTGCCTCAAAGTAAGAGATGTTGCGGGCAAAAGCGTAAAACGTCTGAACATAACTGCCGCAGTATCACCGTTTGTACCAAAATCTCACACACCTTTTCAGTGGGACAGGCAGATTACAATTGATGAAATAAGTGAACGTCTTGATTATCTGAGAAGCATTTTCAAACCGAATAAAAGATTACAGCTGAAATTCCATCAGCCACAGATGAGTTTTCTTGAAGGTATATTTTCAAGAGGTGACCGCAGACTTGGTAATGTTCTTGAATCCGCCTATAAAAAAGGTGCCATTTTTTCCAGTTGGAAAGACCATCTTGATCTGAAACCTTACATACAGGCAATGGATGAATTCGGTCTTACAGCGGAAGAATTCCAAAGAGAAAGAAGTCATGATGAAAGGCTTCCCTGGGATCATCTCTCCTGCGGAGTCAGCAAAAAATTTCTGCTGACCGAACGCAGACGGAGCCTTGAGGAAAAAGTCACCCCCGACTGTCGCTATGACACATGCCGCAACTGTGGAATATGTCAGTTTAAAGGGCGCCACTCGCTGCTTGAAAAACAGGCTGAAGAAAAAGACATCCGCCCCAGAATGGTTTTCAAAACCAGAGATCAGGCAGATGAAAATGTGCCTGAATTTATCCCTGCTGAAAAACCGGAGCTTGGACTTAAAGGTTCCCATTTCAGATTATGGTTTGAAAAGATGGGGCCAACTGCCTACCTGAGTCAGCTTGATCTCCAGTCCGTGCTCGAAAGAGCTATGCGCAGAGCGGAGCTTCCACTTTCATTTTCTGAAGGTTTTCATCCCATGCCTAGAATCTCATTCGGCAAGGCTCTGCCTGTAGGCGTTGAAAGCAGCTGTGAATGGCTTAATATTATGCTGCGCACAGCAATAGACGCTGATGAACTCATAAAAAGACTCAACAGTCAGATGCCCATAGGCTTGAATATAGTCAAAGCGGATACTTTAACCCTTTCAAGGAAACATCCCCAACCTCAGGTTGAAGAATATACGATGACTTATTTCAACGACAATGAAACAGTCAGAAAGTGGATGGAAAACTGGCATGATTTTCTGGGGAAAGAGACTTTCCCGGTAGAGCGGAAAACGAAAAAAGGAACCAAAATCGTTGATATTAGAAAAACAGTCCGCTCAATCAGTTTCGATGGGGATCTCACGGTGAAAATTATGTTTGACTGGAGTGAACTTTATTTCAATCCCATAAAATTTATGGATGCGGTCTGCCCCGGTTCCAGTCTGCTTGATTTCAGGCTTGTAAAAACTCAGCAGAAATTTGAATAATACAAATATAATATAAATTAAATAAGGCCGGTGGTGACATTAACCCCCGGCCTTATTTAATAGAAAATTTAGTTAGCTGTGGAGATATGTTAAAGATATATGCTCCATTCACGAATACCGCTATCTGCAGCTCCAAGAGAATTTTTTCTGTAAACATCCTGACCGGTCTTGAACATACTCATAACTTTCTTCTTCCTCTCCTCCTCATCCTCTTCTTCCTTTTTCTTATCTTGCTTAGATGAGCGGAAGCCTTCTACGTCAAAAATATCTTCACCCTCTCCGGTATTGAAATTATCTTTATCAACTTCGCCATTGGCATAAACTTTATCGAGCTCATCACCGGTCTCAACCTTGGCAGAAATATCACCATAGGATTTAACTATATCTTCACCGTATGAGGTCACAACGTTTCCACTGCTCAACTTTCCGGCCTGAACTATATCGTCACCACGACCTGTGCTCATATACTTCCCGGAGTACTCTCCAAGAACCATGACATTATCTTCGTCAGCACCGGTAAAAAGCTCTCCATCAGTTATTTCATTGGACTGCACATAATCTTTTCCGGCACCTGTAAAAATTTCGCCACCAGTTATTTTATCAGCACGAAGTTCATCATCCCCACGCCCGGTCATGATGTATCCGGAATTAATCACTCCGGCTTTAATATAATCGTCTCCTGAACCAGTTTCTATAGTTTTGCCATTTTCAGGCTCACCAGTGCTGAGTAAACCTTCAACCAGAATTTTATCATTACCACGGCCGGTATCAAATTTTCCTGAAGCACTCCCTTTAACATTAATTTCATCCTCGCCGCCACCCATGACAAGGGAGCCATCAAATGACGAGGCTTCCACACTATCATTACCTTCTCCGGTATCGATATTACCACGAAGAGCGCTTGCTACAGATTTAATCTTGTCATTACCGTCACCAAGATCAGCCGAGAGAGTACTATCCTTGGATAAATTAATTTCATCATTTCCAATTCCGGCATCAATAAAAGAGGAACTGCTCATGGAACCTAAGGCATCAATCTTATCTTTGCCTCTTCCAGTGTTGACACGGCTGGTAATGTTATCACCTGCGAGAATAATATGATCGTCCCCGTCTCCTCCAGTGATATCATACAGCTCTTCTTTTTTGGGCATTCCATCAGCATCAAAACCGTGCCTTGTTGATTTAGGCAGACCGGAAACAGCATAAAGATCAACGATGGTGTCATCTCCGGCACCGCCGTCCACCTGATTTCCACTTACGGCAAGAATAATATCGTCCCCGGAGGTTTCACTGCCAAGGGTGTAATGTTCAATGCTGACTTCACCTTTATCATTCTGCTTGATAATCATATCATCTGCCAGCTCAGATTCAGACTGCAATTCCCCCTTGTTATCGTAAACAGACATTTTAAGTCCGCTTCCTTCGCCATTGTCGGCGATTTTCTCAATGACAATTTTACCGCCATCTTTGGTTTCCAAGGTGCTTATGACCTTTGATGAGGAGTTTTCGTCTTGAACGCCCTGCTGGGATTGGGAATTAGCTGCTTTCTCATTTTCGTACATAAGCATAGCAGCTTCAGAAATATCTATCTGGTCGGAACTCTTTGAGGAACGGCTGTAAGACCCGGAAGAATCAGCATTACTGCCGACCGGTCTATAATTATATGGGCTATGAATTTTATTATAGTATCCAGATACTTGCATAACTATAATTATTTCCTGTCACTGACTAATTAGGATATTTCTTATACTTCTGTCTCTTATGACATATTATATCGGATATAAATTATATTTCTTTAGGTTTATTTTTAAAAAAAATCCCGAATTTTAAAAAAAATTCGGGATTTTAATTTTATGCTTTTAATTCAAACTGTTATCAATACTTACCAGAGAATAAAAGGTTCACCGTCTTCGGTTATTTTAATCTGAGCTATTTTATAAGACTCTTTTATTTTTTCAAATGGACGTTTTATATTAATAGTTATGACATCATCTCCAATTTTAATTGCTTTAAATACAAAACGCCATCTTCCAAAATCACCTGACATGTTTGATTCCGGTTTTATGATGTGAAAATACTCCAGATTTAAAAGATCAGGATTAAAACTGGCTCCTGAAAACTCGTACCCACCTGAACCGGGGTTGCGCATATCAAGGATAAGTGACTCACCGGGTTTCATGGTCACATCAATCTGATATTTGTTGTCCAGATTATATTCCTTTTCGGAATCACCAAAGGGATTCATCCAGGCACAGCCGCTGAATGAACTGAGAATAAAAAACAGAATAAAAATATGGAAAAACTTTCTGAAGCCCGAGTACGTTGTCATCAAAACAATTAAACCCCTTATTTTTAAACAGCAGGTCATAATTACACACAATAAATCAAGTTGAACTGATAACCCTGCAGAAATACAAAGTATAAAAAATGAACACCACTATATATCAGACCGTGCATTTTGATATCCGGAGAACACTACCAAACAAATATTACGGATGTCACTTTAATACATTCAATAAAAATATTTATAAAAAGTGTTTATAATCAATATATTGCAACGATATTACCCATATCCAAGCATCATACCGGAGCAGTTATTATAAAAAAATATAATTATGGTCAAAATGCCAACCGACAGTTATAATTATGAATAAATTTTTAATAATACGAAAAGTGAAAAGTATAATATCCTAACACTTTTTTTTGGGGATAATTATTTCTCGTTAAGGAAAATATTAAATAGGAATTAATATAATTTTTTATATTATACTCCGAAATTCAGAATAACAGTTAAGTTCTCTTTTTTAGAAAACTGGCTCACGGTGTAAGGTTATGAATCACGTATTAGGAATATATTCTTATTGCGCCAAATCTCATACTGGTGTCGGAACCACTATGAAGCGGGGTGAAGCGCAGACGTATTATTATGTCACCCGAACAGATGTGGATGAATTTATACTGCAACCCCTTAATCAGTACGATATCCCCTCAGGAGTTATTATAAAACTCTCCAAAAAAGATTTTTTAACCAGCTACTCTCCTGAACCCGGATATTATGAAAAGAAATCATTCCCTGCCTTAAAATCCCTTGAGGCTAAAATATCAAAAGGCGAACAATTTTATGAAGACGGCTCCCTTGATGAGTCCGAAAAGGAATTTGCCAAAGCTCTTATAATGGACCCAGAAAATACAAGAGCCAATCTTGGTATGGGGTCAGTTCTCTCGGCAAAGGGAAATAGAAAAAAACTGGAAAATATTTTAGAAATACTCATAAACAAAGATGATACGTTTATGAATGAGCAGCGTCAGCAGTTTAATACCTTTGCAATTTCGCTAAGAAAACAGTCGTTATACGACCATGCACTACGATTTTATACCAAGGCAATCGAGTTGAACAGTGATGACGAAAACCTGTACTTTAACCTGTCCCGAGTTCATTATGATATGGGCAACAACGGGATGGCGTTGCAGCATATAGAAAAAGCACTGGAAATTCAGCCCGATATGGAATGGGCACAAAAATTCAAGTCATATATAGAAAAACGGATGCAAAATGCTTAGCCAGACATATAAATTAAAAATGGCCAGCACTCCGGGCCTCAAAGTTTCGATTGAACTTGCAGGACTAAATGATAAAGCTCCAACAGTTGTCCTTGGTGGTCTGCATGGCAAATACATAATGCTTCGCTATCCGGTGGTTCATCCAAATGACAAAAGCCTCTGGACTGAATATCTGTATTCCGGGAACACCGCCACTATCCGCTATATATTTGACGGCGTGGCTTCCGGATTTAAGACGGAGCTGGTAAAACTTATCAATTCCCCTGATAAAATTATTTTTCTGCGCTATCCGAAACGGGTTGAAACTTATAATCTCAGGCGGCATCAAAGAGTTAACTGTTATCTTGAAGCAACTATAGCGGTCAAAGATCAGACTTCAACGGCAATGATCGAAGATCTCAGTACCAGCGGATGCGCCCTCAGCTATCTTATTGAAGAAGGCAGCTTAATTCCTGAAATAGGTGACAAAGTGAAAGTTCACTGCCCTTATTTTACTGATAGTGAGGATGAGCTCATGCCCTGCAAAGTTCAAAGAACAACTAAAGACAGCCGCAGGGCCACACTGGGGCTTACTTTTCATAGACCTTCACCGGAAGTGCTTATGAAAATACAGGATTATGTATCCAACATAATTTCAATAGCCCATTGATTACAGACTATTCCACCACCAGAATCTCATTCTTTTAAAGCCGAATTCCTATTTTGGCAGTAATGCTTGATAACCTCTGCCACAATCAATACATTCTCAAAAAAACACTGATCAAGAGGATATCATGGGATATAAAAATACGGCGCAATGCCTCGAAGCTCTGCGGAAAAAAAATGAACTGCTTGAGATAGACACGGAAGTAGATGCAGCCATTGAAGCCGGAGCCATTCAAAGAAGGGTTTTCAATGCCGGAGGCCCTGCCCTGCTCTTTACCAACGTCAAGGGCTGTAAATTCCCGATGGCGGCTAATATTTACGGAACAAAAGAAAGACTTAATTATATTTTCAGAGATACAGTTAAAACTGTTGAACGCCTTATGAAGCTGAAACTCAGCCCCATGGAGGCTCTTAAAAAGCCTTGGCGCTACCTCGGCGCACCACGCACGGCATGGCACACTATCCCTAAGAGACTAAACGACGGCCCGGTTATCAAAAATGAATGCAAAATTTCTGACCTTCCGGGACTTGTTTCATGGCCGAATGACGGTGGAGCTTATGTCACTCTGCCGCAGGTTTACACTGAAAGCCCTGAAAATCCCGGTTATGGAAATTCAAACCTCGGTATGTACAGGGTTCAACTCAACGGAAATAATTTTGTCACTGATCAGGAAGTAGGACTCCACTATCAGATTCACCGCGGCATAGGTCACCACCATGCTCAGGCTCTGAAAAAAGGGGAACAGCTCAAAGTTAATATTTTTGTCGGCGGACCTCCTGCCATGACTATGGCCGCGGTTATGCCTCTGCCGGAAGGAATTGCAGAAATATTTTTCGCTGGAGCCATAGGCGGACACCGTATTCCTATGATCAAAAATCCCGGTGGACTACCACTGCTTTCCGAAGCTGACTTCTGCATCTGCGGAACAGTTTCAAGTGAGGAAAAGCCGGAGGGACCTTTCGGAGATCACCTTGGGTACTACAGCCTTGCACATGATTTTCCAGTTCTCAAAGTAGAAAAAGTATATCACCGGGAAAATGCGGTCTGGCCTTTTACAACTGTAGGCAGACCGCCGCAGGAAGATACTATGTTCGGAGAATTTATTCACGAACTGACCTCAGAGCTTGTTCCTTCTGTTTTCTCAGGTGTTCATGAAGTCCATGCTGTTGATGCAGCAGGAGTCCACCCTCTGCTTCTGGCTATAGGCAGTGAGCGTTATGTTCCTTATGCCAGCGAACGCCAGCCGCAGGAACTGCTTACAAACGCCCTTGCCCTGCTGGGCAATACCCAGACTTCACTTTCAAAATATGTATTCATCGCAGCTGAGGAAGACCTCCCGGAAGGGCTCTCATGCCATAATATACCTGACTTTTTCACCCATATGCTGGAACGGGTAGACCTGAACCGTGATCTGCATTTTATAACCCGCACAACAATTGATACCCTTGATTACTCCGGCATAAGCCTTAATCAGGGATCAAAATTGATCTGGGCCGCAGCAGGATCAAAAAAACGTACTCTCTCAAGCAGCATTCCAGAAGGATTCAAGCTTCCTGACGGATTCAGTAACCCTAAAGTCTTTGCACCGGGAATTATGGTGATTAACGGTTACAAGCATGATAAAAAACGGGATACTCAGGACCCCGGACTGGAAAAGCTTGGTAATTTCCTTAAGGAGATAAACGGCATCGAAGGTTTTCCGATGATCGTAGTTGCCGATGATGCGGAGTTTACCGCTAAAAACTGGGATAATTTCCTGTGGGTTACATTTACAAGGTCTGATCCTGCTACCGATATGTACGGTGTAGGTGCAGCAACTCACGCCAAGCACTGGGAAGCTGGAAAATCTGTAATAATTGATGGCAGATTAAAAACATATCACGCTCCGCCGCTTGAACCGGACCCGGAAATAGAGAAAAAAGTCGATGCTCTAGGAGCTCCCGGCGGACCTCTGCATGGAATTATCTAGCTGAATAATATCTATAAAATTAAAAAAGCTGTTTCGGAAAACCGGAACAGCTTTTTTAATTATTTCTATAAAAACTTACTTACACAAATCAGTTACGCTGCCTTGGGGTAAGTCCAAGATCTTCGAGCATCTGAATATCATCCTGTATTCCCTGACCATGAACCGTCAGAAAATCTCCGACCATAAGCCCGTTACATCCGGCGGGGAAAATAAAAGCCTGTAAATTTCTAAGCGAGGGTCTGCCTGCGGCCATTCGGACTTCCGCATGCGGATTGGTCAGTCTGAACATGGCAATTGCAAGCAAAATTTCAAGCGGCTTCATCGGCTGCATGTGCTCCAATGGAGTACCTGCAATGGGAATCAGAAAATTTAGCGGGATAGAATCAACATTGTGTTCGGCAAGCTCCATTGCAAGCTCGACACGCTGTGCTGGAGACTCGCCAAGTCCAAGTAAGCCACCACTACAGACTTCAAGCCCGGCTTTTTTGGCATCACGAATTGTCCTTATCCGCTCATCAAAGCTGTGTGTAGTGCAGACTTCCGGGAAATAACTGCGCGAAGTTTCAAGATTATGGTGATAGCGCACCATCCCCGATTCCTTGAGCCTGCAAAGATCTTCATAGCTTAAACACCCTAATGAAGCGCAGTGCGCCATTCCCGGATTCTTTGATTCTTCTTTTTCAAGCTCATGCACGGTTTCACAAAGCTTTGAAAGAGACTTCGGTCCCAAGGCCCGTCCACTGGTAACATAACTGAAAAACTCAATAGGAGCGGCTGATGCCTTGCGGGAACAGTCCTTCATCTCCTCATTACTCATGAGTGGATATATCTGGGCTGAAGCAACTTCGTAATAGCTGGACTGGGCGCAGAAGCGGCAATCCTCACTACAGTTTCCGCTGCGGACATTGGCAATTGAGCAGAGGCTGACCTCACGCCCGAAACTCCGCGAAGTCACGGTATGTGCCGCATGCAGAATTTCTGAAAGTTCACCATGCCCGGCTCCCAAAATTGAAACCGCTGTATGTTCATCAATCGCCGTGCCGGAGTGGACTGCTGCCCACATCTTATTCTTATCTTGTCTGTCCATTTTTACCGGTATGTAGTCTGGTTCTTACAGGCAACTATCCTGCAACCGCCAGTTTTATTAGAATTTATTTTTGAAGTTCAACAACTTTGCAGATAGCTGAAGTCAGTTTATCAAGATCGGCATCGGAAATTACGTAAGGAGGCATAATGTAAACAAGTCTGCCGAATGGGCGAACCCAGACACCATGCTCTACAAACTGACGCTGTATCTTTTCCATTTCTACTGCTTTCTTCAATTCAACAACGCCTATGGCCCCAAGAGTCCTTACGTCAGCCACATGTTCCATAGCCCTGCATGGAGCAAAGCCTTTGTCCATTCTTGCTGAAATTTCAGGAATGCGCTTTTCCCAGTCGCTTTCAAGAAGCAGCTTTAAAGAAGCATTGGCAACAGCACAGGCAAGCGGATTACCCATAAATGTCGGACCATGCATGAAAACTCCGCCGTCAGCAGAAATTCCACGGGCAACCTTTGAGCTGGCAAGGGTTGCTGCAAGGGTCATATAGCCACCTGTCAGCGATTTCCCAACGCACATAATATCAGGACTTATTCCGGCAATATTGCTGGCAAAAAGAGCACCGGTTCTTCCGAATCCGGTAGCAATTTCATCACAGATAAGCAGAACATTATTTTTATCACAGGCGGCACGGACCATCTTCAGGTACTGGGGAGAATAAAATCTCATCCCTCCGGCCCCCTGGACAATAGGCTCAAGAATTACGGCCGCAAGTTCATCGGCATGCCTTTCAATCTTATCAAGAAAATCTGTAAAACAATTTTCATCAAAGGGTTCATCGTAGCGACATGCGGGGATTTCAGCGAAAATATGCTTAGGAAGAACTGAAGTAAAAAGGGAATGCATGCCGTTTACCGGATCACAGACCGACATGGCTCCTAGAGTGTCACCGTGATACCCGCCCTTAATTGTCATCAGTCTGTTCTTTTCCGGCCTTCCGATAGCCTGCCAGTATTGAATCGCCATTTTTAAAGCGACTTCAACCGACACGGAACCAGAGTCGGCAAAAAAGACATGGTCAAGATTGGCGGGACTTATTTTTATCAGGGTTTCAGCTAGTTTTACAGCCGGTTCATGAGTCAGACCGCCGAACATCACATGAGCCATTTTAGAAGTCTGGTCCACAAGGGCCTTATTCAGAACAGGGTTGTTATACCCGTGAATAACACTCCACCAGGAGGCCATACCATCAATAAGTTCCCGTCCGTCACTTAAAAAAATTCTGACCCCTTCAGCATGGTCAACAGGATAGGCATTTAAAGGATGGGTCGCTGAGGTGTAGGGATGCCAGATATGCTCACGGTCGAATTCAAGAATAGATTTCGTCATTTTTTACTATACCGGTTCTTTTTTGCAGCAGATCCATATCAATAAGGTCAAAAATACGGTCAACTTCTTCCCACAGGCCGGGATTATCTATATTAAAATCAGGAATCCAGTTCAGCGAAGCCAGAACCGGAACATCACTGAATCGTTCTATGGTTTCAATATTATCCCGGTGCATTCCTGCCACATCTTCTTCTTTCACAGGCTCGGTTGTAATAATTCCGGCAATTGAAAGCCCTGCATGTTTAAGGACTTCCACAGTCATTAAAACATGGTTGATTGACCCCAGAATATTAGACCCGACAATTAAAACCGGATATCCAAGTTCCTTCATGAGATCGATCATGGTTTCCTTATCATTAAGAGGAACCATCGCTCCGCCGGCTCCTTCAACAAGCAGAAAGCCTTTTTCTTCAACCTCACGGACTTTCTCTGCAATTTCAGCGGCTTTTATTTCCAGACCCTCAAGGCTGGCGGCAAGATGCGGGGAACATGCTCCCCTGAACATGAAAGGGCATTGCAGAGCAGGGTCCCACGAACCTCCGGCTGTCTTGTAGACATGACCATCAGGAGAATCATATCCGCCTGCTTCATTTACAAAAGCACCGGACTGAACCGGCTTTACAGCCAGAGGTTCAAGACCGTTTCTCTGAAAGAAGCGGACCAGACCGGCCGTAACCAGAGTCTTTCCTACATCAGTTCCAGTCCCGGTAATAAAAAGCCCCTTAGTCATGCTACTTTGTCTCCTTACCGCCTTCTATTATTTCTAGCGGATCTATTTCAGAAGATTCAGCAAAGAAAAATTCTTTGTCATACGGTCCGAAATGTCCTTCATCTCCAACCAGCTCAAAAAATTTCAACCTTGAATAACGTTTCTGGCGTGAATCACTGACCCGGTATTTAAGGTAATAGTCAAACTTAGGCATTGAATGGGTTGAACGGGTCAGATCAATAACCCTGTCACCAAATTCACACCATGCGTGCGTTTTCCATATTCCGTCCTCAAAAATCCAGCCGTGAACAACTTCTGTTTCAATATTTTCACTGGCTGCCTCAAGACAAAACTCCCATGCGTTGGGCTTGCGGTCAAACATATTCTTACTCCGAATTTTACTACTTGGATTCTTTAAGAGCCATCATAACTGCTCCCAGAGCATTACCAACCTCGTGGTACTCCGGAAAAACGGCTTTTGTTTTGAGGCGTTCGGCAACATCAGGCAAAAGATATGAAGCTGGGGCGCCAATGCCGACAATGGGCAGATTTAGACTGGCCTCAAAGCTCACAAGCGGACTTGCCGACCTGCCGGCGATTATACCGGCCATATTTCCGCCGATCTCTTTGCGGACTATATGTTCCAGCATTGCATTTTCAATTTTTTCATAGACATTTTCAAGGACATTTTCGGCGAAGGTCTCAGCATCCTGACCGTAAACAGCACCAAGAACTGCTGCGCCTGAAACAGATTTGGAAGCATCCCCCAATTCTATTTTACCCTGAACATGCAGAGCATCTGTAGGGGTAAAACCTATTTCTTCCACAAGCTGTTCGCGAACCAGAAATTCAATCATTGAACCCAGACTGATATCCGGTATGCCGAGCTTTGTTATAAGCTCACCATAGGTCGCAGGGCCATCGGCAAAAAGAGTCTGCAAAATTTTATCATCACCGGGTTCATCAGCCGCAGGACCTTTACGGATCAGGCGGGAGTTATCTCCCTTGCCCATCCACTTGGAAGGATCAGGAATATCCCCTGCCATGCATAAAGGAATAACTCTTGCCGGACCGATATTCAGAATTCCGGAATCAGTTATCTTTACATAACTGTCCCCGCCAATACCAACGGTGAACATTTCAACAGCTTCAACATGGGTTTCCCATTTACCGATGATGCTCCCGTCTTCATTTATAGTCGGTCTGGAATTTTTAATCAGAGTAACATCAGTTGTCGTTCCGCCAACATCGACAATGAGGGAATTTTCTTCCGGGGTATAGAGACTGCCGTAATAAGCGGTTGAAGCAGGACCGCTTGCAAAAGTTTCAGCAGCACGGCTGACGGCATCTTCCATGCTCATGGGGGTTGCGTTACCTCTGATAACAACAACTGAGCCTCCGAGATGGCAACGGATAAGAGCGGAGCTTACTCCTTCCAGAAATTTTTTCATAACCGGCATAAGTCTGGCATTAAGGACCGCAGTGGCTGCGCGTTCAGCCTGTCCGGCTTTTGTGCTGATCTCATGGGAGCAGAAAACAGCTTTACCGGGATCAGCAAGACTTATGGCTTTGGCAGCAACAAGTTCATGGGCCGGATTCTTAAAACTCATGGCAGCACAAACAGCATAGGCGTCCACATATCCACGCATAGCGTTAATACCGTCAACCAGCTTTTCCACATCAAGAGGATCATCTTCGGCTCCGGAAAATTTATGTCCTCCGGTGATGTAGTTTACGGTAACAACAGGAAGTCTTACAGCTTTTACCGGGCCAATCATGAAAAGCCCTACTCTGGCACCTTTATCCTCAACAATGGCATTTGTAGCAAGAGTTGTGGAAACGGAAACAGTGCCGACCTCGGAAGGATCTATTCCGCTTTTTTCCATAACTGCTGTCAAAGACTTTTCAAGACCTACACTCAGCTTATAATGGGTCGTAGGAGACTTGGCGCTGGCTATAATCTCACCGCTTTCAGCATTTACAATAACAGAGTCAGTGTAAGTTCCCCCGGTATCAATTCCTATGGCGTACATATATCAGATCCTTTAAATTTATGACTATAAACGAAATGGCTCCACTTAAACGGAATGAAACGGACATATCCGCGTCTAAACCGATAAAAAGCGGTATTTTTATTTAATCGACTGGCTTGTAGATAATCCTCGAAAGGCATGTTGGCAACCTTGGCAAAGGCAGTAAAAATAAAACAAATTCCCCGAAATAGATCTCAGGGAATTTATTATGTCTTCACAACTGCTACCAAAGCAGCTTGAACAAAAACTTACCGAGGCACAATTTAAAACACAATCAAGATATAATTACCCCGGCATAAGCCACAACCTGACTGTTATCTCCGGTGACATTACCGGAGTTGGTATAGGAAATAAGTCTGCCGTTTAATGCTCCGGCACTGCGTGCGGCAAAGAGAGCCATTGTCATCGGCAGCACGCCGCACATGGAAATATCATTGGACTGGACAATGGAATAAAGCCCGGCAGGGTCAATCCTGACAATCTTTTCAAGAGCCATGCTGTCCTTCATTTTGGCTTCTTCGGCCGAAATATAATGACTCATATCTGAACTGACCAGTATAGTTACCGGCACCGAGCTGTTCGCAACAACTTCAGCCAGAGCATCCCCGGCAGTGTGCAGGTTTTCAATATTATTTTCAGAAACACACACAGGAACAATTTTAATATCCGGTTTCATGTGATGCAGAAAAGGAAGCACCACTTCAAGAGAATGTTCACGCAGATGGGCTGCTCGATCAAAGCTGAAACCACTTCCACTCTCAACAAGAGCCGAGGCGATGTCTTCATCAATTTCAAGGCTTCCACCGGGAAACAGCCATTTTTCATCAGCCGGCCACACGGAAAGCGGATCACCGGCCCCGGTATGGTTTGGTCCCAGCAGAATAACAGTCTGACCAAGACTGGATTGCGCAATAACCTGACCGCAGGCCCTTCCTGAGAAAACATATCCTGCGTGCGGAACCATTATGAGTTTATCGGCAGGACCTTTTTCCGCAGGCACCTTACCTATGAGAATTTCAAGGTCTGATTTCAACTTTTCAGGGCTGTCGGAATAAAACTGTCCTGCTACAATCGGCTGCCTGTCCACTTTCTACTCCTGTGTTATCCGGATACGAAATTAAATTGTTTTAATTTATGTATCCCATAAGCCGGATTAAAAAAAGAACTTCTCCACACCTAGGTGGCTATTTAAACTTTGAAGCCTCATTTTCGATTTTATGGCTTTCCAATGCGGAATTTGCAAGACGTCCATAAAGTCCATCGGGCCTTTTTTGGGCAACTTCCTCCATCAGTTTTTTCCACTCAGGGATAGCTCCGGCCTTTTCATAAAGCTGGGCCAGACGGAATCTTGACGAAGCCCATTCGGAATCGCTTTCCGGGATGTATTTATCATACTCGGCAGCCCATTTGAGAGCTTCACGGTAACGAGCTGAACTTTCCGCCGAATAGATGGTCATCAAAATACTGTCTTTAATCTTTTCGCGGTCGCCACCGGTCTCCAGCAACATGGACAAGGCTTCCTGTGAATAGACAAACAATTTCTTCAAATCTTTTTTCTTCATCGCCGACTTGGCCATATAATACATGGCGTATGCCCGTGAGGATGAAGGTAGAAGCAGATTGGAAGCCAGCCCGGCCCAGAGCGGGGTACTGCGCTCCGTCTCGCCGAGATTTTCATAAGCCATAGCTGTGGCATATTTCATCTGGGCCTGTTGTTTCTGCCCGACTTTCCAATTTTTATCGACCATATCAACAAGTGAGACAACGTCACTCCACGACTGGTCGTCAACGTAAATTCCCAGAGCCATATCCAGTGCCATTGTCGAATATTTGGGAACCTGCTTTTCCTGAAGGTATCTATCGACAAGTTTCAAAGCAACATCAGGCTGCCCTTTCTTCCAGTAACTGAGGGCTACACCCATTCTGGTATCATCATTAATTCCATCAGCCTTATCACCTTTGAGGCCGTAAGAATTCCAGAAACTGATAACCTTACTGTAGTTCTCATCTTTAACCAGCTCAGGAACAGCCCTGTCAAAGACCTTAAGTCCCAGCTCCTTGGCTTTTGGCAGCAATGAACTGCGCGGATATTTATCAATAAAATCTGAAACAGCTCCAAGGCATTCACCATACTTCTTATTCCAGTAGTACCACATTGCCAGCTTGAGCTGGGCAAGCGGAGCCAAGGGGCTGTCAGGATGATCTTCAACAATACTTGTATAAATTTTTTGCGGGCGCAGGTTATATGGCCTGTCAAAAACTTTATCCATCTGAGCCATACTGGGATCATCATAAATGCCCTCCTCAGCGAGGCGCATTTTTGAAATGAGTCCACCCTCTTTATCAGGATAGTTATCGACAGCTTTCTGGTAAATCTCTTTGGCTGCGCGTTTATCACCCTGCCGCAGATAAATATCACCGAGTCTGGCCAGAACAATATCATTTTCATCAGATTCAGGCAGCAGATTGTAATATGCCCAGTAATGATCTTTTGCGGCATCAAGCTTGCCCAAGGTATTTTCACTGTTGGCAGACATCAGCAGAAACTGGGGATACTCAATATAAAAACGGGGCCAGCGTTTATCTATATAGTCAAGAATCTGAGCGGCCTGTTCATTATATCCCAATTCATGCAATGCTTTTGAAAGACCTAATGCAGCCTCTCTTACCACTTTGCTGTCCGGGTATCTCTGTACGAGATACTGGAACTGGTCAGCGGCTTTGGTATAATCCTTTTTATCGAGATAATACTGTCCCCAATAATAACTGATATACGGTATATTAAGGTTATTGGGATACTGTGATTTGAGAAGATTGAAATATGCTTTGGCCTCGGGCATGTTCCCGACTTTCAGGTTGGCAAGGCCAAGGTTCAGTAATGCGTCCGGCACATCAGGCGAATTGGTATCGGCATTCATAGCCTCCATCCATGCACTGGTCACAGTATTAAAATTAGCCACCAGATCATCTTTATGGGTTTCCGTCACCGCTTCCGCTTTACCGTATAGTGCCCTCATTCTGATATCTTTAGGCATATCATGCATGGCGACAACTTCGGTAAAACCTGTGAGCGCAGCTTCAAGCTGTCCGGACTCAAGAGAACTTTCGGCGGCAAGCAGCAACCCTTTAGCAGTTGTTATCCGTTCTTCAAGTGTAGGGGGTGCTGCGGGCTGATCAGCATCGGCAGAACTTATCTGCTCTGCCGGATAAGCATCATTGTTATCCGACGGAGCTCCTGAATCAGTACCATTAATAAACGGCTCGGTTGTCTGACTTGCAGCAACGGTATTGTTGGCTTCAATGGATGCTGCCGGAAGCGGTTCTATTTGCTGAGTGGCACCTTCATCATTAAGGCCGGATATAGAACTGTCCGAGCTGGGACCGGAAATTTCACCACCGGCACTGGGACCGGAGATTTCCCCACCTGCGCTGGGACCGGAGATTGCCCCACCCGCGCTGGGACCGGAGATTGCTCCACCGGCGCTGGGACCGGAGATTTCACCACCGGCACTGGGACTGGGAATTGCCCCACCTGCGCTGGGACCGGAAATTTCACCACCGGCACTGGGACCAGAGATTTCACCACCGGCACTGGGACCGGGAATTTCACCACCGGCACTGGGACCGGAGATTTCATTACCGGCACTGGGACCGGAAATTGCTCCACCTGCACTGGGACCGGGAATTTCACCTCCGGCGCTGGGACCGGAAATTTCCCCACCTGCGCTGGGACCGGAGATTTCACCACCGGCACTGGGACCGGAGATTTCACCACCGGCACTGGGACCGGGAATTTCACCTCCGGCGCTGGGACCGGAGATTGCTCCGCCGGCGCTGGGACCGGAGATTTCACCACCGGCACTGGGACCGGAGATTTCACCACCGGCGCTGGGACCGGAAATTGCCCCACCTGCACTGGGACCGGAGATTTCACCACCTGCGCTGGGACCGGAGATTGCCCCACCTGCACTAGGACCAGAGATTTCACCACCGGCACTGGGACCGGAAATTTCGCCGCCTTCCTGAACAGATGGTTGGGCCGAATCACCCGAAGGAGGAGCTACGGAAGTACTGACAGCTTTAGCTTCACCGGGGCCAACCTTGGAAATTGGAGCCCTGTAGGCATAGGGTACAGAATAAAAAGGCCTGACATTTTTGCTTTGATTATTACCATCAGAGTTACCGCCAACGGGTGCCGCATTTTCATTGGCCTGCGGTGGTTCTGAAATATCTGCTTCATTGGCCACGGAACCGGAATTAACTCCGGGAACCGGAGCAACCTTAGCAGCCGGAGCGGTATCTTCCTTGGTGGGGACAGGTATCGAGCCTGCTGGAGCAGATTGAGGCGCCTGCTGCTTTTCCTGTGCTGGAACCGAGGAAGCCGGGATATTTTTAGGAGACGCTGGAATATTTTTTTTGGGTGGAACCCATCTTGCTCCAAATGGGTCCCTGAAAAACTGAATTTTAAGTTCTCCGTTACCAGCTGGAATCCTGATGTAGCCAAAAGCATTTGTTTTAGTATTGATAGTAATTGCCGAGCTTCCAACATCAATCGAATTTAAAATACGCATGGACGAAAGCGGCAAGGGTGTCGGTGCTTTTTCAGAATTTAAAGCTCCAGAGGGGAAAGAAAGTGTTATCTGCTGTTTTCCGGTTCTCCTGACTCTGGGATTCAATTTTTTGGAATCAAAAGTAAAACGCAAGGAATCCATGTCCGGCCCGGTATTTATAAAATATTCCATGGCCAGTACCGGCTGCGGGCAGACAAAACAGATCATAGCTGCCAAAATAAGAGTCCGGAACACTCCGGAATTGATAAACCGCATCACAATCCGGTATCTTTGCAAAATCCCTGCCTAAATTTAGACTTACATGTTGGAGGTCAGATATTTCAATCAGGATTCCAATTTTTTCTTTTTAATTTTTTCGATCAGGGTCGTCCGTTTCACTCCAAGCATCTCTGCTGCCTTGTTTTTGACTCCTGCTGATTTCTGAAGAGCTTCAAGAAGAAGTTTCGTCTCGATACGATCCAGAAATTCTTTAAGTTCTCCATCACCGTATTCACTCATATCATCAAGAGTAGGCCAGCTGAACCCCGCAGGACCCACAGCAATATCAACAGCCTTTTTCTTAGGCTCCAGACCCACACTTTTTAAGATCTTTTCAGGCAGATCATCTATGCCGACCTCGTCACCATCACAAAGGATGGAAAGCCGTTCCATAAAATTTTCCAATTCACGGACATTTCCCGGCCATGAATAAGACACAAGCATATCTCTGGTCTGATCGGCAAACTTCAAAACATCTCGGCTTTTATCCTGACAGAATCTTTTAAGAAAATGGCTTGCCAGCAAAAGGACATCTCCACCGCGCTCACGCAGTGGCGGGAGATGCAGAGGTATTACATTCAAACGGTAAAAAAGGTCTTCACGAAATCTGCCTGCGGCAACCTCGGCTTCGAGATCTCTGTTTGTGGCTGCTACAATCCTTACATCCACTTTCTTAATCTGCGTACCGCCGACTCTTTCGATTTCTTTTTCCTGCAAGACCCTTAAAATTTTAACCTGTAGACTGAAATCCATTTCTCCTATTTCATCAAGGAAAATGGTTCCACCATCAGCAAGTTCAAAACGTCCGGGTCTGGACCTTACCGCATGTGTAAAAGCACCCTTCTCATGTCCGAAAAGTTCGGACTCCAGCAATTCTTTTGGAATAGCTCCACAATTGACAGGCACAAAAGGCTGCGAACGCCTTTTACTGTTCCTGTGCAGGGCACGGACAAGCAGCTCCTTTCCTGTACCGGATTCCCCGGTGACAAGAACGGTGCTATCTGTCGGAGCAACTTTCTCAAGTATGGAAAACACATCCCTGAGAGTTGTGCTGTTTCCTATAATACCTTCAACATTGAGGCTCATTCATCCTCCAGAAATATAACGCTGCAGGGAGACACAGCAATCTTGCGGGATTAAAAATCATCAGGAATATCCCTTATAAAATGATAAGGCAGAACCAGGAAGAGTTGTAAACCATACACTTTCACTGTCAATGAAATGACACAAAGTCAACCACTCTATATATAAATATTGCAAAATATGAGTTAATTTTCAATTTTTTACCATTAAAAAAACAGCCCCACATAAAAAAAACGGGCATCGCCATAAGCAATGCCCGCAACCTGTTATAACATTCATCAGTTGTCAAAAACTATTTCAACAACAGTTACTGCTGGTAATCTTTTGAAATTATGAATTTCTTTCAGCTATTTTTTTAGCTGGAATAAGGCCTGTGGCTGAGGCGGAAACAATATTTCCGGCAACACCGGGACCATCACCGGCAACAAAAAGACCTTTTATCTGTGTTTCAAGCTGATTGTCAGTTTTTACCTGAGTAGCAAAAAACTTTATTTCAGGAGCATAAAGCAGGGTCTCTTCATTGGCTACACCGGGAACAACATCATTAAGTTTTTCCAGTCCCTCAATGAGATTGCGCACTATGCGTTCAGGCAGAGCCATGGCTATATCCCCGCAGGTCACATTTTTCATTGTCGGTTCCACAAAACTGTTATGAACCCTGTTCCATGTTGATCTACGTCCACGCTTAAGATCTCCGAACCTCTGAAGGATGGGTTTTCCTCCGCCGATAATGGTTGCAAGCCTTCCTATGGATTCACCATAAGCCTGATTATCGGTCACCGGTTCTTCCAGCACAACTTTGGAGAGGAAAGCAAAGTTGGTGTTGTCAGATTTCTTATCCATATAGGCATGTCCGTTGACGCATACAAAATCCTGATAATTTTCCAGAGCTACAAACCCGCCCTGATTGGTGCAGAATGTTCTGACCTGATCATCATAAGTATTCGTACGGATAAAAAACGTGGGATCGTAAACAACGCTGCACAGGTCGCGCATAATGTCACCATGCACTTCCACACGCACACCTACTTCTATACCACGCTGGGAAAGATCAAGGCCATGATTTCTGGCTACGGTTCCAACCCATTCCGCGCCGACACGTCCGGGAGCCAGAATCACGTTGTCAGCATAAAAATTGCCGTTATTTGTAGTGACACCTGTAACCCGGTCGTTATCAACAATAATATCCCCGACAGTTTCAGAGGTATGAATTGTAACACCCTTACCTTTCACATACTCGGCCATTGCCGCAATGTGTCCGGGAAGATTGTCGCTGCCGAGATGTTTCTGTCTGATAAGCAGGAGGTCTATACCGTTCTTCAATGCCTGCTTGCGAATTTCTCTTGCCGTATCCATATTGGTCGGAAAAACTTTTCCATCCATATTGAAACGGTTATATATTTCTTCGGTCTCATCAATCAGTTTTTTTGCCTTGGATGTCGGCATGAACTGCGTAAGATCTGTTTTACCTAATTTGTGAATGTAGTTAAGCTTGCCATCGGAAAAAAGGCCGGCTCCGCCAACACCTGAAAGGATATTGCAGGGCTTGCATTTAACGCATTCCTGATTCCCGGTTATCGGGCAGTGACGCTTGAGGGAGGGTTTCCCTTTTTCTATAAGAAGAACATCAAGATTTGTATGTTCGCCGAGGTAATAGGCTGAAAAAAGTCCGGCAGGGCCGCCGCCGACTATAATGACATCAAACTTTTTCTTCCCGTTTTCTTTCGGGCTCATAATTAAACTCCGGAATAGTAAAAATTAGCACGCATCATGTTGCGCACAAACATCCCAGTATCTCCTTGTATCAGCATTGAGTCTACTTTGCAACACCTGTATGCAAAACCGTATTCAGTGTATAATAGGTAAAAAAGAAATTCTCTTGACCCTGATACTTGAGTCCAATAATTGTTAAGGGAAAATGTTTCACAAGGATATAATATGAGATTAACTACCCGCAGCCGCTATGGAACCAGAATGGTTCTGGATATTGCTATGCATTGTTCGTCAGGCCCGGTCAGAATAGGTGATATTGCCAAGAGACAGGGGCTTTCAATAAAATATCTTGAAAAACTGATAAGAGAACTGAAAAAAGGCGGATTCATCACCAGCAAGAGAGGTCCCGGAGGCGGTCATACTCTTGCCATGGAGCCGGAAAAAATTTCAGTTGGAGCTGTGGTGCGTAGTCTGGAAGGCGAAGCCGGTCTTGTTGAATGTCTGGAAAACGATACTCAGTGCCAGCGTATTGAGCAATGCCCCACAAGGGAAGTCTGGGTCAAAGCAAGTCAGGCCATGTATGAAGCTCTTGATAAAATATCGATAGCCGATCTGCTCAAAGAAGGCTCATTCTGCACTAAGACAAATCCTCTTTTCAGTGAACAACTGCCGTAATAATTCTACGACCGCTATATACGCCACTGAACATTCATCACAACTGTAAATAGAGGATGAACTTCTGGACCTGCATTAAAAATATTATTCTATATGAAATAAAAAAGCCGTTATCGACATTATGAGAATGTGATAACGGCTGATTTAATCAGTATTTTAAACAAAATTTCAGGCTTAAATTAGTAACTTCAAGCTTTTTCAATACTTGCAAAAGCGCAATGGTTGTGAATGGATTCAAAACTTTCAACATCCACTTTATACCATTTAATTTTGGACATCTTCTCCAGGCCATCTGCGACATTGCGTACAACGTCTTCAACAAAAGTCGGTTTTGAAAAGGACTCCTCAGTCACATGTTTTTCATCTTCGCGTTTAAGCAGTGAATAAACAGGAGAAGATCCGGAAGCCTCGGCAATTTCAATAAGGTCTTCTATCCATACAAATCCTTTGAACATTGATTTTATATGAATAATAGCCCTCTGACTGTGCGCACCCTCGTCACTTATGGCTTTTGAGCATGGGCATACAGTCATTACAGGCACTTTCACTCCCAGAGTAAAACGCAGTTCTCCGTTTTCAAGCTCGCCCTCAACAGAGCATTCATAGCTCATTATCGAAGACCTTCCGCTCACCGGAGATGTTTTCCTGAGACAAAACGGGAATGACAGTTTTGCGTGCGCCCTGCGGGCCTCAAGCCTTACAATGATATCAGAAAGCAGATTTTTAAAGGCGTCGTAATCAAGTCCCTCGGACCAGTCACCGAGAGCTTCAATAAAACGGCTCATGTGGGTGCCTTTAAAATGGGCCGGCAGGTCAACCGAAAGTTCAACCCGCGCCATGGTATGTTGCGAACCTGCTTTACGGTCTCTGACAATCAGGGGAAGAGTCAGATCACGAACTCCGACTCTGTCGATGGGCATTGCCACTTTTGCGGCAGTATTTTGAATATCTTCCATTTCTCACCATTTCAGTTCCGGGCAATTTTCTAGAATATACACCGAAAACAGAAAAGATACAGGTGCCGATTAATAAGTCGACACCTGTAATAATTTAAAAAGCAGAATCAGGAGCTATACCAGCCCGTCACCGGTAGTGGTCAAACCCAGTTTACCGTGCTTGACTCCCTTTGTGGAAATCAATCTGTGAGCAAGTTCCTTGATATCTTTACCATTTCCTTTGAGGACCATAACTTCAAGACAGTTGTCGTGGTCCAGATGCACATGGAGTGTGGACATTATCAGGTGGTGAGCGTCGTGCTGCAGCTCCGTCAGGCGCTGGGACAGCCCGCTCTGGTGATGATCATAGACCAGAGAAAGTGTTCCGGCCATTTCACCATCTGATTCATCCCACTCTTTTTCAACCAGCATATTTCTGATCAGATCACGTATGGCCTCTGATCTTGTCTGGTAACTTTTTTCACCGCAAAGTTTATCGAACTTGTCCAGCAGTTCGGAGTCAAGGGATACTCCAAATCGAATCGTCTTTCCCATTTAAACCTCCGGGTCGAGTGTTTAATCCTTTGTCACTTCACGAATATTGACTGTCATCTCGGCACCGCAACAGGCAGCCTTGGCTGTCAGCGGCAGGGCTGTATTCCAGCCGAGAGATTCAAGCCTTCCCCAGACGGATGCCGAAACATCCCTTCTGGGCTCTGCCATCCAGATTTTACCACCGGGCTTTAAAGCATGGCGGAAAAGTCTTTCCAGCGGATCGAAAAATCTTTTTTCATATAATATATCCCCGCCCCATATAAAGTCTACGGATCCGGGTTTTAGCGCATGTTCACGCCAGTCCATCTGCATCCACAGCGGCTGGGGGACATTGTTTTTAAAAGCATTTCTTCTGGCAAAATGCAGCGGAGCAAATTCATAATCAAAAGCGACAACATCAGCTCCAAGCCCGGAAGCAATAACAGCCGTAAGCCCCAGTCCGCAGCCGAGGTCAAGGCATTTAGAGCCTTTCAGGTCTTCAGCCCGGGCAACAAGCCATTCTCCAAGCAGAACGCTTGCAGGCCATAATTCGGCCCAGTATGGAAGCCTCTCGTCTTCTCCAAAATCGTTCTCACCGATTTCATTCCATAAAGTTTCAAGATCGGAGGTACGCTCAAGTTTCCAGCTAACCCCGGCAACCTCAACAGCTAAAACTTCAATTGATCCTTGTAACGGGTCGAATGTCATCTCTTTTGCAGTCCCACACGGTCAAAATGGCTTCCAATTCAGTTTTCATACTAAATCACTTCCTAAAAATTAATCAATTGCGTATGCCTTTTTTCGCCAAAACACAACCCTGCGTAACACTCGCACAAAAGATCAAAAGGAGATAAAAAAATTTCATCATTTAAAATTTTCTGATAATCATAAAAAGTAATCAAAAAAGTGATGCTCTGAAGGCTTTTTTTTATTGTAAATGGATGCTATCAGGATGCAGCTTTTAAATACGATTTTTTACAAAAAAACAAAAAATTAATATCCTTTTTTGCACAGGAGGCGACATGATCCCTAAAGAACTTCTTTATGCGAAATCTCACGAATGGCTCAAACTGGACGGAGAAACCGCAACAATCGGCATCACACAGTTTGCTCAGGAACAGCTTGGCGACCTTACTTTTATCGAACTTCCTCAGGAAGGCGATACTTTTGAAGAAGGCGACGAATGCGGCTCTATCGAATCTGTTAAAGCTGCAAGTGAGCTTTACGCTCCGGTTGCAATGGAAGTTATCGAGGTTAACCCCGAGCTTGAAGATGCTCCTGAAAAAGTTAATGAAGATCCCTACAATGCAGGCTGGATGCTTAAAGTCAAAGTAACCGGAGATACCTCCGCTCTCCTTGACGCTGCAGCATACGAAAAGCTTGTTGAAGAGGAAGCTCACTAGAAGCTTTAATCAACAAATATAGTAAGATATAACCTTCCCCGCCCGCCTGATGGTAGACGGGGAAGTAGTGTTTCAGGGCTGCCACAATATTATAGAACAATATAAGCAGCATTTTTATCGAAGCAACTTTTACGGAGGACAAGAAATGCCTTACGTTCCTCATTCCCCGGAAGAAGTCCGGGAGATGCTTGAAGTAATCGGCGTGAGTACCGTGGAAGACCTCTTTGCTGAAATCCCGGCTGAATTCAGGCCAAAAAGTTTTGACCTGCCTGAAGGCAAAAGCGAAATGGAAGTCCTCGACAGACTTGAGCATCTCGCCGCAAAGAACACCACAAACATGACCAGCTTTCTCGGAGCAGGTTTTTACGATCACTTCATCCCTTCAGCCGTTGACGCTTTAAGCTCACGCGGTGAATTCTACACTGCCTACACACCATATCAGCCTGAAGCCGCTCAAGGTACTCTGCAGGCTATTTTCGAATATCAGACCGCCATGACCAGACTCATGGGCCTGCCTTATGCCAACGCTTCTGTTTATGATGGTGGAACAGCTCTCTATGAAGCAGCAATGATGGCTGTCAGAAAAACAAGACGCCGCAAAATCATTGTCAGTGAAGGACTCAACCCTATTTACAGGGTCATGCTTGATTCCTACACAACCAACCTGAATCTTGAGCTGGTTACAATTCCCCACAAAAACGGTGCAACCGACATTAAAGCCATCTCGGCAGCAATCGATAAAGAAACCGCCGCAGTTCTGGTGCAGAATCCGAACTTCTTCGGCAGTATCAACGATTTCACAGATCTTTTCAAAACTGTGCACGAGAACAAAGCAGTAGCTGTAATGTCGACCTACCCGGTTATGCAGTCAGTTCTTAAAACTCCCGGAGACATGGGTGCGGACATCGCTGTAGCCGATGGCCAGAGCCTTGGACAGCCCCTTTCATTCGGTGGACCTTACCTCGGAATAATGACCTGCAATAAAACTCTGGTCAGGCAGATGCCCGGACGTATGGCCGGACGCACAACCGATACCGAAGGACGCACAGGATATGTTCTGACACTTCAGGCCCGCGAACAGCATATCAGAAGGCATAAAGCCACTTCCAATATCTGCTCCAATCAGGCTCTCTGCGCTTTGCGTGCTCTCATCCATCTCTGCCTGCTGGGCGAAGAAGGACTGCGCCGCACCGCGGGTCTTTCCATTGAAAGAGCCCACTACGCAGCAGAACGACTGACAGCTATTGACGGAGTGGAGCTGTTCACCGAAGGACCTTTCGGAAACGAATTTGCAATTACACTTCCGGTAAATGCTTACGAAGTCATAGACGCCCTCACCGAGCGTTCAATAATTCCGGGCTTCCCCATAGGCCGCTATTACGAAGGTATGGAAAAAGGACTTCTGGTGGCCTGCACTGAAAAGACAACCGAAGAACAGATCGGAATCTTCGCTGAAATTCTGCGGGGTACACTCTCATGACAACAGTATTTAAAAAATCCGTTCCCGGCCGCGAAGGCGTCTGGCCTGCAAAGCCCAAAAAAGATGTATCTGAATTCATTCCTGCAGAACTTCTGAGAGACAGCGCAGGAATGCCTTCTCTTTCAGAACTGGATGTAGTCCGTCATTTCACCCGTCTTTCTCTCAAGAACTACGGTGTTGACGGCAATTTCTATCCTCTCGGTTCCTGCACAATGAAATACAATCCCAAGTTCACCGAAAAAGCTGCCGCACTGCCCGGTTTTGCAAGACTGCACCCGGTAATGCCACAGCTTAAAGGTGCCGGACGCCATTGTCAGGGTGCTCTTGAAGTTGTTTATGAAACCGAACAGCTTCTCAGCGAAATAACAGGTATGTCAGGATTCACACTCCAGCCTATGGCCGGTGCTCATGGAGAACTGACCGGAGCAATGCTTATTGCCGCTTATCATAAAGATAAAGGCAATAAAAAAACTAAAGTCATCTGCCCGGACTCCGCACATGGAACCAACCCGGCATCGGCAACAATTGCCGGTTTTGAAGTTATCAGCATTGAATCCAAAGACGGCATAATCTCACCTGAAGCTCTTGCAGAAGTCCTTGATGACGATGTTGCAGCTCTGATGATGACTTGCCCCAACACTCTCGGACTATTCGAGACCCATCTCCCCGAAATAGTAAAGATGCTTCATGAAAAGGACGCTCTGCTCTACTATGACGGCGCAAACCTCAATGCCATCATGGGTAAACTGAGAGTTGGAGATGCCGGATTTGATGTTGTTCACGTCAACCTGCATAAAACTTTTGCAACTCCGCACGGTGGAGGAGGTCCCGGTTCAGGTCCGGTTGGCGTAAGCGAAAAGCTGCTGCCCTATCTGCCTATCTCCCGGGTTAAAAAGCTGGAAGACGGTTCCTTCTATCTGGACTACAACTATCCAAAATCCATAGGATACATCGCTCCTTTCTACGGAAGCTTCGGTGTTTTCCTTAAAGCATACGCATACATTCTCCGTCTTGGACGTGAAGGCATTGTCAGAGCTTCTGAAAACGCGGTTCTTAACGCCAACTACATGCGCAAAAAACTCGAAGATTACTTTGAGATTCCTTACAACAAGCTCTGCATGCACGAGTTCGTCTCCTCTGCTGCAAAGCAGGCTGAAAACGGAGTTCGCGCTCTTGATATAGCCAAAGCTCTGCTCGACAAGGGCTACCATGCCCCGACCATCTACTTCCCGCTGATTGTCAAGGAATGCATGATGATCGAACCGACTGAGACAGAAAGCAAAGCCACCATGGATGCGTTCATTGACGATCTTATTGAGATTGCCCAGATAGCCGAGACTGATCCCGATGCATTGCATGCAGCCCCGATCTATCTTCCAGCTTCAAGACTCGATGAAACAGCAGCAGCCAGAAATATGGAGCTTACTGATGACATCGGCTGATTTCCCTACTGAAAACAGGAAATATCAGGTCGTTGTAATCGGTGCCGGCCCCGGTGGTTTTGATGCTGCTGTTGAAGCGGCTTCAAGCGGCCTTAAAGTTGCGCTTATCGAAAAAAATCTTCTTGGCGGAACCTGCCTCAATGCGGGATGTATTCCAACCAAGCTTTATATCGGTGCGACAGCTCCTGTTCATGATCTTGCAGCTCAGGCCAAGGTTAAAGTAGCTTCCGGTGAAATAAATGTGGATATGGGCAAACTGCTCACCCGCAAGGATAAATTCATCGGTGCCACACGCAAAGCCATGGCCCAGAAGCTGAAAGCTCTGGGTATTGATCTGTATCAGGGTACTGCTGAAATCATCGGCAATAACTCGGTTAAAATTGAATCACCCATTGATACGGCTGACCTTGAGTATGAAAACCTCATCATTGCCACCGGTACACACCCGACTTCATTTCCCGGCGTTGAGCCGGATGGTGAAGCCGTGCTGGACTCAACAGGTTTTCTGGAACTTGCCGAAATGCCTGAAAGCCTTCTGGTTATCGGTGCAGGATTCATCGGTCTTGAAATGGCTCAGATTGCCAGCCGCATGGGATCAAAAATAACAGTTGTTGATGCCATGGATCGGATTGCGGTTCAGGAAGACCCGGAAGTAGGCAAAACCCTGCATTCCATCTTCAAGCGCAGCAAATGGGATATCCGTACCGGAGTAAAAGTAGCTTCTGTTAAAACCGTTGACGGGCAGGCTGTGCTTGAAACCGCTGACGGTGAAACAATTACTGCCGGCAAAGCTCTGGTTGCTATCGGCAGAAGACCTAATTCCAAAGATATCGGCCTTGAGAAGGCAGGCATTGAAACAGCAGGACCGGGTTATATTAAGGTTGATGAAAACCTTGAAGCCGCTCCTTCAATTTATGCCATTGGCGATATAAACGGAATTACCCTCCTGGCTCATGCTGCCAGCCATCAGGCCGGTTATGTTGTCAGACGCATAACAGGAGAGGAAAAAGGCCCTTATGCCCCCGGACCGATGCCTTCCATCCTTTATGGAGCACCGGAAGCGATGCGCGTAGGATCAATGATCTCCGAACTTGAAGGCAAAGGTAAAGTGGAAGTCTCAAGCTCCCCTCTGGCAGCCAACCCGATAGCTCAGGCATACGCATCCACTCAGGGATTTGTAAAAGTTGTCTGGCTTGACGGAAAAGTTGCAGGGGTAACAGCTGTAGGGCATCACGTTTCCTCGCTGACAACCGCGGCAGCAATAATGGTTCAGGAAGAATGGAAGAAAGAAGATCTTAATAAGATAATCTTCCCCCATCCCACTCTCGATGAAGCGTTGCTCGCAGCCTTAAAAGCGGATCGCAAAGAAATATAATAAAGACTGCCTGAACCCGTTACAGGGTTCAGACAGTTTAGGAACCCAAACAGTTCCTTAAAATATAAAATCCCTTTTGGAATTTCTCCAGAAGGGATTTTATATTGCTGTGATATTTTTATGTGTTACAGCCGGAGCTATAATTAAAAGCCTGCCAATTGCTAATCGCAATCACCTGCGGCAAAACGCTCTATTTCATCCAGCCTGTTCAAATAATCCTGCTGATAAAGAGCTCCGTTGGCGGTAAAATTCAGCGCTGTTTTTCTATGCTCTTCACACCAGATGGTCAGTGCCGGATTACGATGGATTCTTCCATAAATTTTAATCATGTGCAGAGTATTATGACACACCGGGGTATATGCTCCGGTTTCAACTAAAAGATCTGTATAATCGGTATTTAAATCAATAAAAAATGCCCCTACAGCTCTGGCGCAAAGATAGTTTGCTCCGGAGCTCAGCATTTCGAGCATTCTGTTCCTTTCAGGAAATTCCGGTTTCCAAGGACTGGACCATTCTTCCGGTATTTGCTCAGCAGCTGTATAACTGATTTTTCCTGTTTTTTCGAAAGCCAATATTTTATCCGCCAGCACCGGCCACATGGAACCGATATGCTCAACATCCCTGCTGGCATGAAGGTCTGTAATGCGATCATTTTCCTCTTTAATTTCAAATTTTAAAAAGGGGCAATGTGATTCGATAATTTTTTCTGAGCCATTCCAGATTCCGGCAAATATTTTATCAAGCTCTATCACATGAAGATTCCTGAACTCAGCGCTCCACTCCGCAATGATTGCAGCAGCAGACTGCCAGAGACTGTCCCAGCCTTCGAGATATGAATACGGGGCAGGGCCAAAAGCGGGATAATGGGAAAGACGTTTGATCAGTATCAGCGGGACATCGTTGAAACGTTCCATGAATAATTTAAGCATATCGTGATAGCGTTTCAGATAGGTAGCAGGATTTACTCTGATCATTCCGAAACAACCCTTCATCCATGCTTCAATGTCAGGATATTTCTGCCAGATTTTAGGATCAGTAAAAAAGATATATTTATCTTTGTTGTGAATAAAAAGAGGACTGTTCTCATGAAAAAGGTTCATAACCACAAGTGAAGGATAGGCTTCAGAGTTACCAATCATTTCAAACTGGTTGCGAAAATTTCTGCCATAGCAGTAATCATCAAAAATGGAGTCTTTATCAACTTCAGCTAATTCATGGGGAATCGTACCGGGTGAACTGCAATAGGTAACAGGTGAGGCCAGAACCCGATAATCTCCACCGGCATCCCTATCAGCCATAGCACGATTGAGGAAATCCATTTGACAGTTGCCAAGAAAGTAACGCATTATTTTATCCGTGGTTAAGGCTTTAATATTTCATGATTTGAACCGATTGCAGGCATCTCGTCAAGCATCACCGCAATATGAATAAACTTACAGTTGAAACATTTATTTTAGGACCGCTGGATACAAACTCCTATCTGCTGACCTGCGGTGGTGAAAGTATTCTCATTGACTGTCCGCCCGCCCCGCAAAGACTTGCTGCGGCAGTTAAAGAAAGAGATATTAATCTGAAAGCCATTTACCTGACCCACTTGCACTTTGACCACATGGGAGGAGTCAAACAGCTATCAGAGCAGACCGGAGCCGACATCTATGCGAACATGGCCGACGCTTATCTGGCTGATGTTAAAGTTAAATTCGGTGGATCAAAGGAATTTAGGTCAGACACAGGATTTAAATATGAAAACATAGAACCGGGCAGGTATACTGTACTTGGTCTGCCCATGCTTGTTCTTGATACCCCCGGACATACTCCCGGCAGTGTTTCATATTTTTTCCCCGGCGCAGGGTGCGTTTTTACCGGGGATCTGATTTTTATGATTTCAGTAGGTCGCACGGACTTTCCCGGTGGGGATTCGCAAACTCTGCTTGATTCTATACAAAACAGGATATTTATTCTTCCTGATGAAACCAGAATTTATTCAGGCCATGGTCCTATGACAACCGTAGCTTTTGAAAAAGAAAACAATCCCATGTTTTTAAAGGATTAAACAGCTGACATTGAGGTTTTATTACCTTATAGTTATAAACTATCAAACGACATAACACCTCTTAAAATAATGTTAAAATATCTTAGCACTTTTCTTTTAATAATCATGACAGCTGTAACCTGCTTTGCCGGTAATATTAAAGTTACAGTATATTCAGATGAAGCTTATCCTCCATACTCTTATAAAGAAGATGGCAGGCCCGTTGGTATTTATACTGAGATCATGCAGAAAATATTCAGCGAAATGCATGGATATGACATAACAATAAAGCCTATGCCATGGAAGAGAGGACTTAAATATATTGAAAGTGGTAAAGGCTTTGCAATCTACCCACCATATAAATATCCGGACAAAAGACCTTATTTCGGTATTTATTCCGAACCAATACTCAATGAGCAAGTTGTCCTGATCTGCCGCAACCAGATACATACCAAAAAGCGGATAAGATGGCCTGAAGATTTTGAAGATGTGACCATCGGTATAAACAGAGGATTCGTAATGGGCGGCAAAAAATTTCTGGCCGCCAAAGCCAAAAACAGAATTAAAATAGACGAAGCTGACAGCAATAAAATGAATATTATAAAACTGTTGAGGGGCAGAATTGACTGTTATCTCAATGGCAATCTATCCGTGATATGGACAATGAATAAAATGATGGAATCAGGAGAACTTCCAGAGGATACCTCCAGCAGAATTCATTATTCGGATTATTCTACAACGGAGCATGGATATCTCGGAATAACAGGAAGAGATAACGGAGCTTATCCTTTTAAGGCTGATTTTATTAAACAGTTCAACAAAATCTTAAAAAGGCTCAAAGCAGACGGAACCATAAAAGAAATTGAAACGGAATTTATAATCAGAAAAGGGATACGTCCGATACTTCACATTCCGCACCACTCCAAAAATTTCAACATACAAAATTAGACGGATACAGCTCTAAACCAAATAAAAAAGGTCCGAGGTTTTCACCTTCGGACCTTTTCCTTTGCAAAACGAAAAAACTTACTAATCCAAGCCAAGTTCTTTTTTGATATAATCAAAATCCAGATGTGAAGCAACCAGTTCTGCTCCATGCTTAACTTTGGCAGAATCCCTGAGCTTATGCCGTGAAAGGATATCTTCCATCTTTTTGGCCACAGAAAAAGTATCGTCACGAACCATGATAATTGGAGTGCCGAGAACTTCAGAACGGGTTAAAATAATATCATTCGGATACAGGTTACCGGTCAGCACAAGACAAGGGCATTCACCTTCAAGCGCTACCAGTTGAACATCCGAACGGTCACCACCGACGATGACGGCAGAATTACGCTGTCTGCGGAAATGGGTCATAAAGTTTTCAACCTGCATTGTTCCGATAAGAAAACTTTCAACAGGGTGAGCGACTTTTCCATGTGCGGAGATAATTTTACCCCCGAGCCTGTCAGCAAGATCAGTCACTTTTATGGTTCCCATAAACGGATCTTTGGGAATTACCCCGAGGACTTTAACACCTTTGCTTTCCAGAAATGGTTTTATCAGGGTTGTGATCTCGTCCATAAAAGACGGCGGGATGTCGTTTAAAACCACACCGGCAAGATTATCACCCAGAGATTCTTTGAGGACAACAAGATAGTCATAATTAAGTTCTTTCTGAAACCTGTCGATAACAATGGACTTAACTCCGAGAGTTTTAACGAGATGAATTCCGTCAACTCCGCAGTATTTTCCTGAATACATCGAACCGGACCCGGCTATCAGCGTAAGATCCTTATTGGCACTGATATTTTCATAGCCTTCAACTATCGGTGCAACGTGGTCTTCAACTCTTCCGTTGAAAGCCTGAACCTTGAAATCATGGGTAACGACAACAGGAGTAACATCAGCCGGTTCTCCTGAAACTCCAAGAACCTGCTGCATGAAAAAAGCATCTTCATCACCAAGTTTTCCATTTAATTCAACGGGGATAGCGCCGACTGGCTTCATATATCCGAGTCTGAGACCTTCTTTCTGGAATCTCAGTCCAAGTCCCATGACGATCATATTTTTCCCGGAATACCCACTGGTAGACCCTATATAAAGACCGGGCATGATCATTCCTCCATTATGGTTGTAATTTATTTATCCTACAGTCATACGCATATTAGCGACAACTGCACCATCGGGACCCGCTATGACAGGATTAAATTCTGCTTCCTGAATTTCCGGAAGATCAGTCGCCATCTGGGATATCATCAGAAGAATATCTTCTATTGCTCCAAGATCGGCAGACTCACCGGAATCAACTCCCCGCAGGATGGGGTAGGCTTTGATTTCTCTGATCATTTCCTGAGCGTCATTTAAAGAGAGCGGTGCCAGCCTTGAGGATACATCACCAAGCATGTCAGCGTGAAGACCTGCGAGAGAAAATGTTATAACCGGACCGAATTGCGGGTCCCTGCGAAATTTAATTACAGCTTCCTGAGCATTTTCAGGCCCCATAGCCTGAACAAGACAACCATGAATATAGGCGTCCTTGCATCTTCTGGCTGCAAGTGAAGTTATATTTAAAAAAGCTTTACGCAACTCGGCAGGACTTTCAATACCAGTCATGATAAGCCCGAGTTCACCCTTGCGGCTTATCTGCGGAGAAGCGATTTTTAAAACAACCGGATAACCGATGCGTTTTGCGGCCTTAACAGCCTGATTGGAAGTTCTGGCTAGTATCGTCTCCGGAATAGGGAGTTCATAGGCGGAAGCCAGATTCTGGGCATCGAGTTCAACAAGTTCATTGAGTCCGATTCTTGTATAAGTTTCAACAACAGAGCGAGCTTTGGTTATATCACGCCTGAAGCAGACATCAATCGGGCATTCCCTGTTCTGCCAGCGATGGCACTGATACATGGCATCAAGACAGCGAACCGCTGTTTCAGGATATTCATAGCACGGAATTTTAGCTTCAAGAAGTTTTCTGCGGGCCTCAGCGACACTGTCGCGTCCCATAAGGCAGGCTATCACAGGCTTTCTCGTATTTCTGGAAGCCTTGATGATTTCATCGGCGATTCCATTTATCTGATCATGAATATTAGCGGCAGGAGTAAGGATAACGATAATAGCATTAAATCTGTCATCTTCAGCGACAACTTCCATTGTCCGTGCGTATGTCTCCGTTCCGGCTTCCCCGACCATATCCACCGGATTATAAAAAGATGCATACGAAGGCAGAAAGCTTCTCATCTTCTCTATGGATTCCGGTAAGGGGCGTGAAATGCTAAGATTTCCCTTTTCGCACATATCCGCCGCGATGATTCCCGGGCCTCCTGAATTGGTCACAATAGCTACACTCGGTCCCTCAGGCAGCGGCTGAAAAGAAAAGGCTCTGGCCATATTGAACATATCTTCAATATCCACAGCTTTTAATATCCCCGACTGTCTGAAGGCAGCGTCATAAGCCATTGCAGCTCCGGTAAGAGCCCCGGCATGAGCCGAAGCGGCCTGCGCGCCATCCGGAGTTTCACCGGCCCTGAGAAGAATAAACGGTTTTTTGGCCGTAGCATCCTGAGCGATTCTCACAAAATCCTGACCGTCTTCAAGATTTTCACAATATCCCAGAATAACTTTTGTTCCCGGATCAGAGGCCAGATAGCGAAGCATTCTTGATTCACTTAAAACAGCCTTATTGCCCAGACTCAAAAATTTCGAAAAACCTAAAAATTCAGAATTTGCCCAGTCCACAGCGGTACAGCATACTGCGCCTGAGTGAGCAAAAAAGGAAATATTTCCCTCACGGGCAAAACTTTCAAAAAGACTGGCGTTCATGGATAGCTCAGTATTCATCATCCCGTAGCAGTTCGGTCCAAGAACAGCCATATCACTGGCCTTGGCAATCCGGGCCAGCCTTCGTTCGAGCATATATCCTTCTTTACCGGTCTCGCCAAAGCCGGGAGAAGTAACTATAGCTGACCTGACAGGACGGTCTCCTAAAATTTCAAGAGCTTTGAGGGCCTCGGTTGGCGGAAGACAGATTATTGCCAGATCGGTGAATCTGGGTATATCACAGACCTCTTTGCAGGCCTTGAGCCCCAAAACTTCTTCACCTTTAGGATTGACGGGGAATATTTTACCTTTATATCCTGAAGCCAGAAGATTGGCTGTAACAGCATGTCCGGTCGTTCCCGGTTCGGGAGTTGCCCCGATAACGGCTATCGTATCAGGCTCAAAAAGAGCTTTAAGATGTAGATCAATTTGCATTTCTACCTAAAACCAAGTGGGTTTATTTCAATGGAAGACGAATATTTGCGCCTTCAGCAAGGTATTCACTATCGATTTTCTCAAGTCAAGCATTTAACCACGGCACTGACCCACAGTTCATGGGCCAACGAGCAGCAGAATACTGCTCAGGACAACGAACGCCTTGAATTTCTCGGCGACGCCGTTCTTGAATTATGCGTCACAGAAGAACTTTTCAAGCGTTTTCCTCAAGCGCATGAAGGTCAGTTAACCAAGATACGCTCTAATCTCGTTAAAGAAAAGAGTCTTGCCACCATAGCAAATGAACTGGGTCTTGACGAATTTCTTCTGCTCGGACGTGGAGAAGAGGCTCAGGGAGGACGTACAAGATCATCTCTTCTGGCGGATACCATGGAAGCAGTCCTCGGAGCAGTTTTTCTGGATAGCGACTATGCGACAGTAAAGGAATTAATTCTTAGACTTATGGAAGATAAATGGCCGGAACATGCCGATATAGAAAGTAGAAAAGACTATAAAAGCAATCTTCAGGAACAGACTCAGCTGCTGTTTAAAGAAAGACCGGTCTACCATCTCACAGGAACCGTAGGCCCTGAACACGGCAAAATTTTTCAGGTAAAAATAATACTTCCCGAAGGTGAAGAATTTGAAGCGGAAGGAACAAGCCTGAAAAAAGCAGAACAGAATGCGGCCAGAACAGCAATGGACTATCTTAAAGACCGCATGGATGAATTTAATGAAAACAAGGCCTGATTGCAGAACTCTCAGTTTTTTGCACTAAGAAAAGGACTGGGAGACGGTGATCAGCCGTCTCCGCAGTCCCTAATCATTAGCCTATATCCCATAGCGTTAACCGCTTATGAGCTGCATTGCCATCTTCGGCAGGGAGTTTGCCTGAGCAAGCATCGCTACTGAAGACTGTGTGAGAATCTGGTTTCTGACGAATTCTGTCATTTCAGTTGCTACGTCAACGTCAGAAATTCGTGATTCTGAGGCCTGAACGTTTTCAGCCTGAATAGAAAGGTTTGTGATTGTGTTTTCCAGCCTGTTCTGCATGGCACCGAGGTTAGCACGGATTTTATCCTTGGAGACAATCGCCGCCTGAATCTTATCAAGTGCCTGCTGTGCCAGTTCCTGGGTAGAGATGGCTGTCTGTACACCAAGAGCTGAAGCTGTGGATGTGCCGATTGAGATGTAGTAATAATCTTCAGCACTGTCGTTTCCGGTTCCGAAATGGACTTTCATAGGTCCTGTTGAATGGAGTCCGGAACCGTCATGGGTACCGGCTTCACCGGAAAGGTTACCATTAAGAAGATGAATTCCGTTGAAGTCAGTTGCGTTGGCTATTCGGGTAATTTCCGAGGCCATTGCCTGAAATTCTGAATCAATGATGAGACGCTGTGAAGAGTTGTAAGTACCGGTTGATGCCTGAGTTGCAAGCTCTTTCATTCTGATGAGCTTTTCGTCGACTACCTGCAGCGCACCGTCAGCTGTCTGGATCATTGAAATAGCATCATTAGCGTTTCTGATTCCCTGATGCAGAGATTTAACATCTGCACGCATGAGTTCGCGAATTGCGAGTCCTGCGGCGTCATCAGCAGCTGTTCCAACACGAAGACCTGATGAAAGTCTGCGGGTGGAAACTCCGAGTCTATCATAAGAACTCTGAAGGTTTCTGCTGGCATTCATTGCCATGAGGTTATGGTTAATGGCTAAGGACATAAAGTGAACCTCCTTGTTATTCACAAAAATCCGTTTTAATTAACGTTTCTTAAGCATTGGGCGTGCCAAACATAGTTTTATTAATTAAAACAAGTATTTATATATCTAAATATTTTCTAGACTTTTGAATATAACGCTTGAAAGTCATTTTTTTCCCGCTATTCCAGCCTCAGAGCGTCAAAATTTTCCTCATATAGCTTTTAATATCTTAATAACATTAAGTTTTATTAATAAAATCTACATTTCTAAACGCATTGATCCCCTATAAACAACCGCTATCCGGGGCATGTGGTCAAAAATTCCGCATCCCATTTTAAACGGCTTTCAGCCTGCAAAATGATCAGATTATCTCTGCATTCAAAACAGCAACCAGCTCCACTTTCAAAAGTTCAGACTCTGAAAAGTTATACAGTCAAAATTTCAACCAGATTAGTTTTCCGAAGTTCAGGCTTTAGAAAAATTTGCGACCAAAATTTAAGGCTGCTCGACTTTCTGGAGTTCAATTGCGGAAAATATTACGGGAGAACAAAGAGAAACCCCCTCTTTCGGATACGGCATTCCGAGAGAGGGGGTTCACCAATTACCGGAAGAGTCAGGTCCGGAAATTGAAAGTGATAACAAGGAGTTTCTGATCTATGGGTTCGCATCTTTATGATGCGTTAATCAGCTTATTTATATTTCCCGGACGGGTCAGGTCCGGGAAATATTCAAGACGTTATTTAATCAATTACCTCTTAAGCTGGATAAGGTCTCCAAGCATACTGTCAGTGGTAGTGATAACCTTGGAGTTTGCCTGGAATCCACGCTGAGTGGTAATCATATTAACAAATTCAACAGCCAGATCGACGTTTGACATTTCCAGCGAGTTGGAAGAGATGCTTCCCTTTCCACCAGTGTTTGGCAGCCCGGTAAGGGCATCGCCGGATTCTCTGGTTTCCGAGAAAAGGTTGCCTCCTTCTCTGCGCAGCCCCCACTGGTTATTGAAATCCGCAAGGGTCAGCACATAGAGTTCAAGAATCTGCCCGTTGGAATATCGACCAGTAAGAACCCCGTCTCTGCTCACAGAAACATTCTGCAGAAAACCTGCGGTATAACCGTCCTGAGACTGGAAAAGAGTTGTTGAACCTGTGCTGTAACTGGTTGTGGCCAGCGCACTTGTTTCTACTTCCCCAAAGTTCGGGATCCTGGTTATGTCGGTAATATCCGTTCCGATCATTCCGGCATTTGAAATACCCGAGGCTCCGATATCCCAGCCCTTTGTCACTCCACTTCCGGACAAATCCTTATTGGAAAGACCGAAATTCATTTCCATGCTCACGGCTTCCGTCTGGTTCGTGAAGTCCGCATTGGAAGTTGAAAGGAAGTTGGCTGTCAAAACCGGGAAACCATCCTGAGAAAAGTTTGCCAGACTCCAGTTGGAGAGATCCTTTACCCCTGTTGCGCTGGTTCCGCTCTTGAGTGTGAAGGCGGACATTCCGGTCATATCACCGGCAGCGTTGAAGGTCATAGTTCCAGTCATAAGAATACCGGCTGCGGAAGTACTGTTAAGGCGGGTACTGCCGTCACTGGCAATACGTCCGTCTTCTGAAGGATCTGAGGTTACCATGTATTCCCAGACCTTTTTTCCGCCGGCATTGCTCAATGTGACCTGATCAAAATAAACTGTCAGGTTATGAGCTGAACCGTTGGCGTCATAAGTTTTAATGGTGGACTGGTAACTGTAGGCATTATTCCCGAGAGGTGGCTCCTGATTACCATTCCATGCTTCAAAAAGTGAAAAATAGGGGTTGGTTGCACTTGTAGAACGGCTGGCTTCCTTGGAATCAAGGTTACTTATCATGTTAACCCTTGATGTCGCCATTGGAGGAGACTGGAAGTTTTCAAGCCTGATATCAGTGGGAACTCCAACGGTTCTGACCTGATTGGAAGTTGAAACACTGTCGCTGGTGGCAACCTGAGTACTTTCGTTCTGCACCTGCCATCCCTGAAGAACGTAGCCATGAGGGTCGGTAAGGTAACCGTCTTTATCAAAGCGGAAGTTACCGGCTCTGGTATAGTATGAGCTTTCCTCGTCCTTAGGTTTTACTATGAAAAAGCCGTCACCGCCGATGGCAAGGTCTGTTGATTCAGATGTGGTTTCAAAGGACCCCTGTGCAAAATCGGCGTAAATAGCACCGACCTGAACACCTCGTCCGACCTGTGCGATACCTGTTGCAGTGGACATATCCTGACTTATGGCATCTTCAAAGTGCATCTTGGCACTTTTGAATCCCACGGTATTGACGTTAGCGATGTTGTTACCAAGAACCGACATCTTGTCGCCGTGAGCCTGAAGCCCGGTTATTCCTGAGAACAATGATGCTGACAAACCCATAATTTTTCCTCCTTGTATTCTCTGATAAAATCCTGGCTATTCATCAGAGAGCGACCAATAAGCCTGTGCCGTCAGGCTTTTAACCCGGTGTTAATCCTAACTTTATGATTCATCGGTTGAAGAATCATCATCAGATGAATCATCAGAAGAATCATCATCTGAAGAATCGTCACCGGAGGTATCATCACCGGATGTATCATCACCGGTAGTACCGTCTCCGGTAGTATCGTTCGGATCGTCAACAACCGTTGGGTTTACGATCTCCTTAACATTCAGGAAGTTGATATAACGTCCGTCTTTAAGGTGCAGATACTGCCCGGTTTCATCCGAGACGACGCCTGAGACTTCACCACTGACTTCGGTTTTGATCATTACCGGGTTACCATCCGCATCTTCTGCGGCCATACCGATACTGTAAACTCCGTCAGGGCACTGCTTTCCTTCCCAGTTCTTTCCATCCCAGGCGTATTCAAATGTACCTTCTCCCTTGGAGCCGAGCTGTTCGGTCCGGACAAGGTTGTTATTTTTGTCGTAAATATTGATATAAGCATTGGCTACAGGCTCACCCAGTCCATAAAAGACCTTGCTGATCTTATCGCCGTCTATGCTTATGTTGTAACCTTCAGCCTGAACGCTCTTGCCGATAAAGTTAACCGCAGAAACCATCTGCTGCTGGTTGTTCTGTGCTGCCATGGATTCAAGGTTGTCGTTAACAGTAGTCAACTGTTCCAGACTGGAGAACTGAGCCATCTGAGCGATAAACTCTTTATCTTCCATCGGATTGACAGGATCCTGATTCTGCATCTGCGCCATAAGGAGCTTGAGAAAATCGTCCTTGTCGAGATCAGCTTTATGTTCAGGCTGGTTGCTTGCAGCCATTTCAGCTTCTGCCCGACCAAGTATGCTGTTGAATCCTACGTATGGCATCTTACACCTCTTAACTCTTATTTATCCGCACTTAAAAAAACTTAAGCGTTCTTAATGGAGAAAGTTCAAAAAAAATCAGCTTCTTTTCAGCAGTTCCTTTTGCCGGTCTCCGCGCTTAAAAAACTTAAGCCTTCTTAAGCGACAATATGCAGACCGCTCTGGGAAATTATTGCCTTTCCACTCATAGGTTGCATATCCTGGGCCAAAGAGCTTCCACCGGAGTTAACTGACCGCCAACGCTTAACAATTCCTAACATTGTATCATGATTTTGCTGGGCATTATTGTGCTGATCCGCACCCTGCCATGAAGACTGGGTCTGCCCGTCGGCAAGATTGGTCTGAACATCCAGTTTATCAACCTTCAGTCCCTGCTGCTCAAGGGCCGCACGGATTTTATCAACCTGATCTGAGATGAGTCTTGCCGAATCAGGATTATCTGCCCGAATAACAGCATTTACTTCTTTATTCTTAACCTGAAGCATGACGTTAACACTGCCAAGCTCCACAGGATTAAGCTTAAGAACCAGTTGTTTTGAACCGTTTCCTAAATTTCTGAAAATTCCGTTCTGTACCTGCTCAAGCACATTGGATCGGGCAGCTTTTTCCCACATAGGACTGGTTTTGGCACTATCAACCAATTTGGAAAGATTAGCGTTTGCATTATTAAGCCCGGCGCCCATCATTTTTTCGAGACCACCCATACCGGATTCAGAATCGGTACGGATTTTTCCGAAGAAATCGGACCATGCCTTTGAGTCTGATGAATCGTTTAAAAGATCATCCAGCCAGTGATTACCCTGACGGGAATCATCCTGATCCTGACCACCTGCGGCCTGCTGTCCGTTACTGTCCGGATTTTTCTGATTATTTTCCTGATTCTGCTGCTGCCCGTTGCCCTGAGCATCTTTGGCTAAGTCTTTAGCTGCTCCGAGGGAATCTTTTATAGTTGTGGCATCAGCCATTTTAACAATACTTGGAGACT
This sequence comes from Maridesulfovibrio bastinii DSM 16055, assembly GCF_000429985.1. NCBI lineage: Bacteria > Pseudomonadati > Thermodesulfobacteriota > Desulfovibrionia > Desulfovibrionales > Desulfovibrionaceae > Maridesulfovibrio > Maridesulfovibrio bastinii. Next base: position 196,341 of record NZ_AUCX01000005.1, on the reverse strand, counting down.
GATCGCTCTCCCGGCTCATGGCATTATGAAGCTTTTCTCCCACAAGTTTGGAGAGATCGGCATCTTTGGATTTTTCCTGCTGAGCCAGCTTTTCGAGTTCGGTTTTCAAAGAGGAAAAAGCATTGCGCAGATCGGCCACATTTGTATCATTTTTAGTCAGAAGAGCTTTTATCTTTTTGGCATCTGAACCACTCAACTTGAAAAGTCTGGTAAGGGTATCAGCTTCTTCACTTGAAAAACTGATTTTCTCATCGCCAGAAAGCGATGACAGCTTCTGTGAAATAGCATTCATGAAGCTTTTATAGTTTCCATTGGTCAGGTCGGAAATAAGTTCTTTGCTTTCTTTCAGATTAAAACCAAGCTTGGAAAGCATGGAATCCACATTCTGTAAATCTGTCGGAGAAAGGTTAAGCCCCTTGACGCTTTGCAGCATTTCGGTAAGCCCCATAACGAGCTGTCCGTAAGTAAGACCTTCATCACTGTAGACCTTCTCTTCCAGTTCGTTGATATCTTTTTCCTTGAGGCCTCTCTTTTTCAGACCTTCCTTGATATCATTCCAATCTTCCCTGCTTACTTCCATATCCTGAGGAGGAGTATCAACATCACTTATGGAAACTTCACTGGCAGCCTCTTTTACATAATCAATAGATTCAACATTGATATTGCTTGAAAGACCTCCCATAACACTGCTGGTGTCATTCATGAGAGTGCTTGCAGCCCCGTCAAAGGAATGCATGAAATTATCGAACATTGCTGAACGATATGAACTTTCAAGATCCGGGCTGCTGTTAAGCAGTCCGCTATATTCCTGAATATCCTGATTGAGATGTGGAAGTATTTTCATATTATGGCTCCTCGCCTGTATTGTATTCACAAGGCGTGCCAAAAATAAAATACTTATATTTAAATATATTACATAAAAGACGAGCTTAAAAACAGGGCAAATTATTCCTTAATTTTTATCAAGAAGAAAAAATCAGCTACTTACTTGAACCAGCTTTTCAAGAATATTTAAGACCTCGGACCAACCCTTTTTAGAATAATCGCAGTTCTGGAGCAGAAGATGAACATAACCGGTAAAAGATCTTAAAATAAGAGGTGTTGAGTCCCAGAATTCATCAGCGAGAATCTGTCCTTTAAATAATCCTCGGCTGAATTGTTTACCAAGTAAGGGAAGGTGTTTTTTTAATTTTCCTGCGGGGAGTGGATATTTTTCCTGAAATTTGTTCCATGAAGCAGAAGCAGTCTCAACAGTAACAAGACCATGAATATACATAAAAAATGATGACCAGAATTCAGACAGGAAAAAATTGGCTGAAAATTTAGATTTGTTAAGACATGACAGACTATAAAGACCGTGGGAATTTCTGCCGGACCGATAAAGGTCCTGCCCGCAAAGATTCATTTTTTCAGCTGAGCTGTCTGTCCGGATGAGACTCCCGGCGATAAAAGCCACTTTTGCCGGGGTGAAAACGTCATGGCAGTAGAGCCTGTCTCTGGTACAGCTCCAGCAGCCTCTGGCACAGCTCATGTTTGAACGCAGGACATAATTTCCGGGTTGATAAGGACCTGTTTCATGAGGATTAACATTGCCCATGGAAAGATTGAGCACTTTAAGCCCTGTCCATGAAGCAAGATGCATGGGACCGGTATCAGGAGTTATGAGGATTTGCAGCGATTGTCCCACCGCAGCAAGTTCACCCAGATTAAGTCTGCCGGACATATCAAGCACAGGACCACCGAAAATGCGGGCAACTTCAGCTCCCATACCTTTCTCAAGCGGACCGCCGAAAAGCACTGGACGGAAACCCCTGTTCAAAAATTCTCTGCAAAGCCCGGCCCAGAATTCAACTGTAGGACGTTTGGAGATTTCACTTGCTCCAAGAAAAAGCCCCACCCTTTTCGAGCCCCTACTTAAAGTTCTGGGGACCGGCCATCCTGTTTTCTGCATCAACGAAAGAGGAATAATATCAAGGGCATTAAGATCAGCCCAGTGGAAAAGATTATGGCGGTTGTTCTGCACAATGGCCGCACGGTACAGCTGCCAGTTTCCCTTAATTCTCACTGAACCGTCGGCATCCATAAACGGCCCCAGCAGAGTTTCCGTATCAAGCGAATAAGCCAGTTGTGCGGCTTCATTGCGAATGCTCAGATTTATAACAGCCTCAAACTTTTCTTTCTTAACAACTGAGGCCCTGTTCCATGGGATATAAGTAGCTCGCGGGCTTATTGACATTAGGGGGCGGAAAAAATTTTCCTCGGCAACAACCCATACAGGATGCCCCGGAAAAATCCGTTCCAGCCACAAAAAAAGAGGAAATGAAAGTATCAGGTCTCCCATGCGCTGCATCTGGAGAATCAGAACAGGACGTTTACTCATACTGGCACTATATATAATTGTTCAGGGTAATTCCATCCATAATACATCATTATAAAAATTGCCCTTTTGCTCCTAAATTTCAAACAGCGGAGCTAGAAGGGCAATCTTGAATATCTGACTAAAAAAACAGTCTCTATCAGTTTTCTCTTATCTCTGATGGCTTTGAGGTATCTTCACCCTCTACACACCCTTCATCAGGATCTCTGTGCCCGAAAATTCTTCTGAATATGGAAATAAAATCTTCAAGAATCATATATAATGAAGGCACCAGTATAAGAGTGATTAAAGTAGCGAAGAGGATTCCGAATCCCAGTGAAATAGCCATTGGAATAAGAAAACGGGCCTGCCTTGAGGTTTCTGCTATCATTGGGGCCAGCCCGCCGAAAGTAGTTACAGTTGTAAGCATGATGGGCCTGAATCTTGATGCTCCGGCATTAAGCACCGCATCATGGGCGCAATGGCCCTTGCGTCTCAGGACGTTGGCCGTATCGATAAGAACCAGTGAATCGTTGACCACCACTCCACTCAGGGCAACAATTCCGAACATGGACATCAGGCTCAGACTATAGCCTAAAAGAGCATGCCCGATAACAGCTCCGACTATTCCAAAAGGAATACTGACCATAATAATCAGCGGCTGAAAATAGCTTTTAAATGGAATTGCCAGCAAAGCATATATAACCAGCATTGCCATAAACAGTCCTTGAATCAGACTGTTCACACTGTCTTTAAGGTCAGCCTGTTTGCCTTCAAAACTATAGGTCAACCCCGGATAGCGGGACACAAGCTCCGGCATTATATCTTTGGTGACGGAAGCCATAACCTGAGATGTTTCTTTTCTGGGAGTGACATCCCCGCTTACAGTAACAATCCTGCGCCCGTTACGCCTGTTTATTATGGTGTATGAACGGCCGTATTTAATTTTTACAACCTGCCGCAGCGGTACGAATCTGCCATCAGGAGTGCGGATCATCATTTCTTCAAGATTATACTCAAGAGCACGCTCTTTCTCAGGAAGGCGAACCATGACCTTGACCTCATTACGGCCACGCTGCTGGCGCAGAACTTCCGCACCGTAGTATGCGGCACGTACCTGTGACGCAACCATTTTAGGAGTAAGTCCCAGACTTAGTCCCTCAGGCAGAATTTCAAAATCAAGCTGCCTTTTTCCCGGTGTATATCCTGAATCAATATCCTTGACTTTTGGGTAGAAAGACAGGGCCGCAGCAAGTTCTTCCGCTGCTTCTTCTAAAGTTTTAACATCAGAATGGCTGAGTTCAATTTCCAATGAAGCGCCGTGTCCCGGACCGCCACGATCCGATTCAAAAAGCATGGTTTTAACGCCGGGTATATCACCAACCGCCCTGCGCCATTCACTGGTAAACTGATCCGTTGAAATGGGCCTTACATCAGATTTTGTAAGATAAACCTGAACACGCAGCACATGCGGTCCGCTGGTGCTGCCATCCGAACCCCCTATTCTGGTATATATTCCTGATACCAGCTTATCCCCGCCGTGTTTTTCAGCAACATCACGGGCGGCTTTGACTACGATATCATGTACTTTTTCAGTCTTTTCCACTGCTGTGCCGTAAGGCATGGTCAAAGTCAGATATGAGTAATCAGATTCTATTTTCGGAAAAAGGGTGAATCCCAGTCTTCCACTTGCTACATAAGCCCCTGAAAGAATAAGAATGGCAAGTCCGGCAGCAAAAGTTGTATATTTCCAGCTTACTGCACGATCAAGAAACGGCCTGTAAACTTTATTAATAAAAGTCAGCAGCCCGTTGGAAACATGATTCTGATATCTGATTATTCCGGACATGAGTCTGCCGGGTTTACGATTGCTGGTATGGCTCAGGTGTGCCGGAAGAATAAAAATACTCTCAATAAGGGAAACAGAAAAAACAGAAATAACAACTATGGGAATCATTTTAAAAATCTTACCCATAAATCCCGGAACAAAAAACAGCGGCATAAAAGCTACAATATTGGTGAGCACACTGAATACGACAGGCATACATATTTCTTTTGCACCGCGTATTGCAGCATCACTCCATGACATCCCCTTCTGCCGGTAGGTATAAACATTTTCTCCGACAACGATAGCATCATCAACCACGATACCAAGAGAAATAATAAAGGCGAACATTGTGATCATGTTGATGCTGGTATCAAAATAAGGAAGGATGACCATTGAACCCAGAAAAGAAATGGGAATACCCAGAGCAACCCAGAAAGCCAGCCGCGGATCAAGAAACAGAGCCAGAAAAATAAAAACAAGTCCCAGCCCCATATAGCCGTTTCTTAAAAGCAGATCGATGCGTTCCTTGAAAATATCGGATAAATCATTGCGGACATCCACATGCACGCCGGCAGGGAGCCTTTTATTAAATTCCAAAAGCTTTTTATGGGTAGCCTCAGATACCGTTATAGGAGTCTGGTCTCCAATTCTGTAGACATCAATTCTTACAGCCGGCTTCTTGTTAAACAGGGTTACCGAATCTTCATCCTGAAAATCCTCTTTTACATTGGCAATATCTTCCAGATAAAGCTCGGTTCCGTCATCACCGGTGATAACGGGGACCCTTGCAAAATCACGGGCGTAATCCTTGCGTTCCTTAATACGAACAAGAATTTCACCGGATGAAGATTTTACTCCGCCACCGGGCAGCTCCACTGCGGAATCAGCAAGCCTGTCCGCGACTTCATGGAGAGTAAGATTATACGCCCGCAGTTTTTCCTGAGGTATTTCAATAGAAATCTGAAGTCCGTTGGCGTCATGGAGTTCAACCTGAGTTATACCGGGATCGCTTATCAGCTCCTGACGCAATTCCTCAGCAACATTTCTCAGAACATGCAGATTTTCATTACCTGAAACAAGCAGCGACAAAACCTGACGTTTACGGGAAGAAACTTTGATTACCGGATCTTCCGAATCTTCAGGAAAAGAGGTTATCCGGTCAACTTCGTTCTGAATATCCTGTGAAAGCTGCTGAAGGTCAGCCCCTTCCACGGCTTCTACCATAACAGTACCGGAGCCTTCGTTGGCGGTTGAAGTAACTTCATCAACTCCGTCAAGACCCATGACAGCTTCTTCAACGGCAAGTACTATTCCCTGCTCCACTTCTTCCGGGCTTGAACCGGGATAAGCAACGGATATCGTGACTGTGTCAGTATCAAATTCAGGAAAAACCTCCTGCTTGATATTCAAAGCCATGATCAGTCCACCGACAAGAAAAACAATCATCAGCAGATTTGCGGCCACGGAATTACCGGCCATCCAGGCAATCGGCCCTCCGGAATATTTAGACTGATCAGCCATTATGGTTCCTCGCGGCAAGGCTTTCGGATTCCCGCAGTTTCATACCTTCGAGAGGTGCCGGAATATCGGTAAGGACAAGTCTTTCTCCGGGGGTGAGTCCTTTTTTGACATAGATATATTTGCTATCGCGCCATACGGAATCGACCCTGCGGACTTCCAGCGTGTTATCCGGTTTCATTATCCAGACAGTATTGTTATCCCTGAAAGCATCACGGGGGATGACATAGACATCCTCAAGTACACCGCTGTCAATTCTTACCCGGACATAGCTATCGAGCAAAAGTTTTGGAATATTCTTAACCCGGTCAAGATTAAAAGGGTCTGCAACAGAAATGATAACTCTGGACATCCGTCCCTTTTCTTCCAGCGAAGGCAGCAAACGCACAACCTCACCACGTTTGTCAGAAAATGTATTTTCACCATTTACCGCAATTTCGACATCCGAACCTTTCAGCCCGCTTTCATTATCGGGAAAGCTTATCCGGCGCAGACGGTCTACAGGAACAGTTGCCAGAATCCATGCTTCATCAGTTCCAACCAGATGGGCAAGGGTCTGCTGAGAGCTTACTATGGAGCCAAGATCAACCGAGCGGCTTACAACCTGAGCTGAAAATGGAGCTTTTATCCTTGTTCTGGAAAGATCAATGTTTGCAGCCCTTAACTTTGAGCGGGCTGATTCAAGATCAGCTCTGGCTTTTTCAAGATGGGGTTTTCTAAGAGCCAGATCAGAACTGCCGGAACCGGCCTTACCGGTACTTTCACCAAGAAGCTTCCATTCACGTCCGGCTACTTTCTGATGTCCGAGTTCTATTTTCAAATTATATTCAGCTTCTGTGACTACTGCCTGCTGCTGCTTTACCGCCAGCTCATAATCTATCGGATCGATACGCAGTATTTCCTGCCCTTTTTTGAATAAACCGCCCGGAATAAATGAACTGCTCACAGAAATAATCTTACCTGAAACCTGCGATCCAAGATTAATCTCGCGCGCCGGTTCTACAGTTCCCATGGCTTCCGTCCATATCCGGGAATTTTCCGGTTTTAGATAGGTAACTTCGACAACAGGGACCGGAACTTTCGGTGCCTTTTTATGAGCAACAGGCTTGGTCATTATCATGGTATAGGCCCCGACCGCGGCTATAGCCAGAATGACGAGCGGAATAACGGCCTTCAAACCTATATTGATAATTTCATTCATGCGGTGTTTAGCCATCACTTTTTATCCTTTGCTGATTCAGCCTTTTTCCCGGTTTCAGGAAGCGGATTTTTAAGACGTTCTGTCCAGCCTCCGCCAAGAGAGCGGTACAACTCAACCCGGTAAAGCAGAAGATCACCGCGATCTCCAGCCAGATTCAATTCAAGATCCTGAACACTGGAAAGACCGCTCAATACGGGCAGATAATCTTCAAGCCCCTGAAGGTAACGAGAACCGGCCTCATTGAAATTATTCCGGGCAGCTTTGAGCTGATCTTCTGTAGCTGTGATATATTTTTCCTGCCATGTTTCATTGATCATAGCGTTTTCAACTTCGTTCAAGGCCGTGTAAACAACGGACTTATAGTCTTCCAGACGTTCCTGAACCACCGCACGGGATTTATCCACTTCAGCCGAGCGGTATCCACCGTCAAAAATAGGTCCGGTAATAGAAGCCGCAAGACCTATAGCCCAGCCGTTGAAAAGCGTGGCCAGCTGTTCGCCGATAAAAGCGCTGTTGGCACTTATAGTGAAAGATGGCAGCCTGTTGGCGCGGGCTTCGGCAACGTCCCAATCCGATGAACGGACTCTGATCCCTGCGGCACGGACATCAGGCCGATATGCCAGCAGCTTTGAAGGGATTCCCGACTCCGGTTTCGGAGGAAGTTCCGGCAATTTTTCTTCCGCAACTTTAAGTGTTCCTGCCGGTCTGCCAAGAAGCAGGGCAAGCTCGTTGATTAAAGTTCTCTCCCGCGCTTCTATGGGAGGAATTTTAGCCTTTATCCGGGCGACCTGTTCACGCTGCTGAAAAACATCAAGAGCGGTGGCCAGAGAATTTCTGAAACGCAGCTCAAGCAGATCAAGATATGTTCTGTTTGTTTCAACCTGCTTAAGCAGAATTTTTATTTCTTCACGTCTGGTCTGTATCTCAATCCATCTGCTGACGACTTCAGCTGCAACTGTCATGGCCGCGGCGTTAACATCTTCCCGTGAAGCAAAAGCATTAAGTTCACCGGCTTTGGCCTGAGCCTCGACACGACCCCAGAAATCAAACTCATAAGCAGCGGTCAGCCCCAGCTCATGATTTTCTGTTTCAGTTATTTTTTTTGAGGCACTGTTTTCACTGCCCGTTTTACGGTAAGAATAATCAGCATTTCCATTAAGGCTCGGCAGTTTATCGGCTCCGGCCTGAACAGCGGCCGCATTAGCCTGCTTCAATCTTGCCCATGCTTTTCTGATATCGAAATTTTTTTCAAGAGCTTCTTTTACAAGTATATCAAGATCGGAACTGCCGAAGTTTTTCCACCACTCGTCCGAAGTTGTTCCGTTTTCTGAGTAAAGGCTGTATGTTTTCGGTAAATCAATCTTGGAAAGATCTCTGTTGTCCGGCCTGAAAGGTGAACAACCACAGATAAGCAGTGTCACCAGAGCTAGATAAAGAAATCTTTTTCCATTTTCCGGCATTGTTTGATTCTCCCTGACTTTTGTATATGTTATTTATACATGGAATGTTGCTCCATATTATTGAAGTGATGAAAAAAAATGTAAACAAATGTAAAATACGTTTAACCAATATTCCTCAGAATCGACTGACCTTATAATGGATAAATCATGGCAAACGATGAACGCGTACTGATTATTGATGACGACTCAAAACTAATTGAACTTATTACGGAATATCTTACAGGATACGGTTATAGCGTCAGCAGCCTCCCTAATGGTGACAACACTTTGGAAACCCTTAAGAATTCTGAACCGGATATCATTATTCTTGATGTTATGATGCCCGGAAAAGACGGGTTTGAAATTTTAAATGAAATTAGGCGTGAATTTCCCACGCCCATCATAATGCTGACCGCCAAGGGTGAAGAAACTGACAGGATTGTCGGCCTTGAAATGGGTGCTGACGATTATATCGCAAAACCGTTTAATCCAAGAGAACTGCTCGCAAGGATAAAAGCTGTTCTGCGGCGTTCAGGTGACAAAAATACCGGTGCGCAGAAAAAAATAAGCTCCGGCGGAATAACCCTCAATACAGGCAAACAGCTGCTGGAAATTGATGATGACCGCATAGAACTTTCCCACACAGAATTCAGACTTTTCAAAGCCCTGATGCAGAATGTAAATATAGCTCTGACCCGTGACGAGCTGATGACACTGGTCTGGGACAAAGATTTTACAGCTTTCGACCGCAGTATTGATGTGCACATAAGCAAGCTGCGCTCCCTGCTTAAACCTTATCCGGCCCATGAAAAGAGAATTAGAACAGTCTGGGGTACCGGCTACATGTTTGTGGAGGGAGAATGAAAGTCAGCCGTCTGTACATAAAAATTTTTATTGCTTTCGTAGCGGTGCTGATGGTTTCGGAATCCATTGTTATCTGGGTAGTTCACAGCGGTCTTACCGGTAATCCGCATGCCAACAGAATTGCAACCACACTGAACACGGTCAAGATTCTTTCAATTGATACCATGAAACCTTCCCCGGCAGAAATGCAGAGAATGTCCGACACGGAACTACCGAAAGTTCTGGATATAAATTCTTCAAAACTGGAGCATCTGCTCAGACTTCTGGCAACATCATTCAAGTCTGAAATATGGATTACCGACAGGGATGGCAAAGTTGTAGCCTCCTCTTTCAGAGGCAGCCCGCCGGAGACATCCAGACTGCTGCAAAAAGATCCATTGTGGGTAAAAGACAACATTCTGATTTATAAAGAACGCGAGGACGGAATGAAGTTTACCTACAGCATTCTTCCTCCGCTCCCGCTGGACAGAAATCAGTTCACCTACCACACCTTCAGCAAACGGTCACAGTTTGAAGATGAAGCATGGTTCCTGCGGGGACAGGTTTTGCTGACTCTGCTCGCAGCCCTGTTTCTTATCCCTGTATCAAGGCGTATAATACGGCCTATGAAAAAACTCACATCCATCGCTTCAAGATACGGTGAAGGTGATTTTTCCCAGAGAGTAAAAGTTAAAGGCAGGGATGAGGTTGCAGCCCTTGCCGCCTCATTCAACGATATGGCGGATAATCTCGAAAAACTTCTTAAAGGTGGTAAAGAACTTACTGCCCACATGTCACACGAAATCAGAAGTCCACTGACCAGAATGCGTATTTCCCTTGAAATGCTTAAAGAAAAATATAAAAGAGGGGATATTTTTTCATCGGATAAATATATCCATGATATGGAAGAGGAAATTGACAGGATGGATTTTCTGGTTGAAAAAATTCTCCAGTTTTCCAAAATGGATATGCGTACCAAGCCGCCCATGGAAGACCGTGTAAACATAGCAAATCTTATTCTGACAGCCATTGAAAGATACAAGACTACCGCCGAAAGATCCGGGCTGAAGATAAAACCTGAGCTGGATGAGATAATTCTGGAGAAATGCAATGTCTACGCAATAAGAACCCTTCTGGACAACCTTCTGGACAATGCATTCAAATACACTGAAAAAAATGGAACTATCAGTGTAAAATTGGCTGATCACCATGACAAAGCCTACATCGAAGTAACCAACACCCACCAACCGATACCGGAAAGTGAGCTTAGTAAACTGTTCAACCCTTTCCACAGACTAAAGGGAGAAGACACACCGGGTTCGGGACTGGGGCTTCCAACGGCTAAAAAAATAGTTGAAATACACGGTGGAAAATTATCAGCCCACAACACAAAAGAAGGCTTCACCATAAAAATGGAGCTTCCGCTTAAATAAAAAAGGCCCTCTGAATTTATCAGAGGGCCTTTACTTACTGAAAACTATTTCCAGATTTCCATAAATTCACGGCAGGATTTTCCTGCTTCAACGTGACGTATCAAAGCAGAACCGAAAACGGCTGCGTCAACCAGTCCATCCAGAGCGACAAGCTGCTCGGGGCGTTTGAGCCCGAATCCCAGAGCGACCGGAATATCAAACAGCTCCTGAGCCATTTCAAGACCTTTTTTTACATCTTCGGGCAGTGTGTCCCGATCTCCGGTAGTTCCAAGAACCGAGACAAAATATACAAATCCTGTAGCATCCTTGGCATAAAGTTTCATTCTCTCTCTGGAAGTATTAAGCCCGACCAGAGGAACGAGTGAAATATCATGCTCTGCCAGAATTTTCTTAATTTCAACGCCCTCTTCATAAGGCATATCAGCTATGATGAGTCCGTCAACTCCTGCCTCCTGAGCATCTTTTGCAAACTGCTCTATCCCGTATTGCAGGACAGGATTGAGATAGCCCATAAGCAGGACACCGGCATCTATTTTATCACGACACCCTTTAAGTCCGGAGATAATCCACTTGAGATTTACGCCGTTTTCAAGACTCTTCAGTGAAGCAGCTTCAACAACAGGACCATCTGCAACAGGATCAGAAAACGGCATACCGATTTCAATTACATCCGCTCCGTTCTTATCCAGTTCAATAATTTCATCCCAGAACTTATCAAGATCGGGATATCCTCCGGGAAGAAAGGGAACAAGAGCGGTGCGCCCTTTTGCATTAGACTCTTTTATTTTTTCTGTAAGTCTGGAAACTTTCATTTCAGCTCCATATATAGCTTTGTTTATCAATTAGTTGCCATATTCAGCGGTATATTTCTCAAAAATATCCATGTCCTTGTCGCCACGACCGGAAAGATTGACCAGCACATTGCTTCCGGCAGGGATGGAATCCTTGTTCTCAAGGGCCCATGCAACAGCATGAGAACTTTCAAGAGCAGGAAGAATTCCTTCTTTTCTGCACATGGTTTTAAAAGCATTTATGGCTTGACCATCATTAATAATGGCATACTCAACCCTTCCACTATCATGCAGATAGACATGCTCTGGTCCGACACCGGGGTAATCAAGACCGGCTGAAACTGAATGCGAAGGCAGAATCTGGCCTTCTTCAGTCTGTAGCAGCTTTGTATTCATTCCGTGCAGAACACCGGTTGTTCCAAGTGAAATAGGAGCTGAATTATAGCAGCCCGGTTCACCTGTTCCACCAGCCTCGACACCGATGATTTTAACAGACTCTTCGGGAACAAAATCATGAAACATTCCTATGGCATTGGAGCCGCCTCCGACACAGGCGACAACATAATCAGGAAGCTTTCCATTTTTTTCTACAAATTGAGCTTTTGCTTCACGCCCGATAATACTCTGCAGTTCACGCACCAGAAGTGGGAAAGGATGCGCTCCGGCGGCTGTTCCGAAACAATAATGAGTTGTTTCCTGATCTGCTATCCATTTACGCATAGCGGCATTGATCGCGTCCTTGAGGGTTTTGGTTCCGCTTTCAACGGGAACAACCTTGGCTCCGAATAATTCCATTCTTTTTACATTATGAGACTGACGCTCCACATCAACAGCACCCATGTAAATTTCGCAGTCCAGATCAAGCAGAGAAGCTGCGCAGGCGGTGGCAACGCCATGCTGTCCTGCGCCTGTTTCAGCAAGAAGTGTGGTTTTGCCCATCATTTGGGTCAGCAGGGCCTGACCGACAGTATTATTGATTTTATGGGCTCCGGTATGGGCCAGATCTTCACGTTTCAACCACAAGTTAAAACCAAGTTCACGGGACAGATTGCGGCAATGGGTCATTGCGGTCGGCCTGCCAATAAAATCCGTCAGCAGTCTTGTATATTCATCACAAAATTCTGCCGACTTCATGATGGTTTTCATAGCTTCTTCCAACTCCAGAAGAGGCGGCATCAACAACTCAGGCACAAACTGCCCGCCAAATTCACCGTAGTATCCTTTCTTCATTTTTTTATTCTCTCTTGAGTTTGTATTCCTGTTATTCAAATCAGTAAGCCCGAACGATAACCGAAATTTCCAACCGGGCCTTATGCGCATACCGGAATCAACAGCTTAAAACTTATCTCCGCAATCGAAGAGTTCCCGATAAGCGACTATCCGTTCAACAGCTCAAATACAGTTTGAAGTTTATTTTTATCTTTAATTCCGGGCTCAGCCTCAACCCCGGAATTAATATCAACCCCGTCAGGTTCAACAGCTTCAAGCACCTGACAGATATTATCAGGATTAATCCCGCCAGCTATAAACCATTCACAAGGAATATTTATTTTAGTAAAAATGTTAAGATCAAGTGAAGTTCCATGCCCCCCACCACTTTTTCCGGCATCGAAAAGCAGGTACCGGCAATGTGGTGCGAAACGGTCAATCTCAGTCTGCAACTGGATTACGGACTCATACTTCTGCGGCCAGAGAACTTTTATCACTCTGTCAGGGCCGATGGCCTTGCAGAATTCCACATTCTGTCCACCATGCAACTGGGCGTAATGAAGTCCGGCCATACTCATAATTTTCAAAACTTCACTGGCACTCTGCTTGACAAAAACACCTGTTTTCCGAGCAGTTGCAGTTTTTATGGATGCGGCAAAATCCACGCTGACATTGCGGGGACTGCCCGGATGAAAAATAAATCCGAGCAAAGACGCACCTAATGTCTCACACAAAGCAGCATCCTGCTCTCTGGTCATTCCGCAGACTTTGACTACAGGTTTCATTTGCTTCCTCCGCCAACCAGAGCCGCAAGCTTGGATTCCGGGTTAGGACTGGACATAATTGAAGTCCCGATCAAAACAGCATCATACCCGAGACCGGCCATCTTAGCGCAATCTTCGGGGGTATTAATTCCGCTGGCGCAGATCCAGATTTCATCTTTTTCTTTACGCCTGATGTATTCAATTGAACGGTTCATATCCATTGTCAGCGTATTCAAGTCGCGATTATTAACCTGAATAATTTTTGCGCCGACAGCTTTAGCCCGGTCCAGATCGCTTGAATCAAAAACTTCAACAACAGGGTCCAGACCCGCGGCGTAGGAATCAGCGATCATTTTTTTAAGCAGCGAGTCGCTTTCAAACATCCTGACTATTACCAGCAAAGCAGAAGCCGGAGTTGCAGCGGTTTCAACTACCTGCAGGGGATCAACTAGAAAATCCTTGCGCAGCATGGGAAGACCGCAGGATTTTATAATCTCCAGATAAGCTGTATCACCCTTGAAATAATCCCTTTCCGTCAACACTGAAATTGCTGAAGCCCCGCCAGAAGCATACATCCTGGCAACTTCATCGGCCTCAAGCCCGAGATTTATGTCACCTTTGGATGGGGATGCCCGCTTATACTCGGCAATAATTTTCATCCCCTTTTCATCAGCTTTAATGGCATCAGCAAAGGACGGCCTTTCACCGAGATAAGGCTCGGGAAGATTATCCTCTTTCTCAGCCAGCCGCAGAGCTTCAACTTCCGGAGCTTTCGCCCGGCGAAACTTTTCAAGCATACCTAAAACTCCCTGGAGGTGCCTTCGGCAACTTTAGCTTTAGCTTTCGCCATTCCTTCTGTCAGTGAAATGTCGTCAAGCAATGAAAGCGAAGCCCCGAGATTCATAGCAACCATATCCAGCATCGGGACAGGAGCCTTACCGGCAAGCACTTTTTTGAGAACTTCTACAGCCTCTTCACGGGTTTCAACAAAAACATCCTCCGGGTTGGCTGAGGCAAATCCGTATTCGGAAGGATCTATTTCAAGTTCAGTCAGTTTTCCGTTTTCAACAAGAACAGCCTGATTGATCCCGAAAGGAGTAAGCTCATCAAAATTACCGGCACCATGCACAACATAAGCTTTTTCCACATCTGTCAGTGCAAGGACTTCGGCAATAAGCTTCATTATTTCAGGTCTTCCCACACCAAGTACCTGATGTGTGGGGCGAGCAGGATTTAAAAGCGGTCCCATAAGGTTGAAAAGGGTTGGTATTCCGAGTTCTTTTCTAATTGGTGCAACTTTTCCGAATGCCGGGTGGTAATTCTGGGCGAAAAGGAACACAAAATGATCTTTGCGAAGAGCTTCGGCAACATCTTCAGGTTCTGTTCCCAGATTAACCCCAAGACCTTCAAGGACATCCGCACTTCCACTTGAAGAGGAAACAGCCCTGTTACCGTGTTTTACCACATCATACCCCATATCTGCCAGATAAAGGGCCACGGCTGTTGAACAGTTGAAGCTTTTTCTTCCGTCTCCGCCTGTTCCGCAAGTGTCTATGCGTTTGCCGGAAAGACCTGAAACCATTCTTGAATGTTCAAGTGCGGCCTTAACTCCTGAGGCAACCTCTTCAGCAGTTTCCCCCTTGGCCCGCAGCCCCATAAGCAAAGCTCCGGCCTGCGATCCGGCCAGATCACCATTAAATAACTTTCTGAAAACAGCATCTGCAACTTCAGATTCCAGATTTTTTCCGCAAGTAAGATCAGACAAAGCTTTTGCAACAATATCAGACATCATCATCTCCATGACTTGTTATATGCTTCCATCAAGGAAGTTTTTCAAAATTTTAGGACCTTCAGGAGTCAATATGGATTCGGGGTGAAACTGTACACCAACCCACGGACGATCCTTATATTTAAGCCCCATGACTTCGTCCTGATCCGTACGGGCTGTCTGCTCAAGCAGATCAGGAGCCTCATCAACATTAACCACAAGTGAATGGTAGCGGCAGACTTCAAACGGTTCAGGCAAGCCTTTAAAAAGGCCTTTGCCACCATGATGAACCATGGAAGTTTTACCGTGCATTATGCGACCTGCGCGGACAACAGAAGCTCCGGCAAAATGGCCTAAAGTCTGATGCCCCAGACAGACACCGAGAACTGGCACTTCTTTTGGCAGCAGCGATAAGAACTCAAGGCACAAACCGGCATTTTCAGGATTGCTAGGTCCGGGAGAGAGGCAGACTTTTGTAAGTTTACCGCTCTGGGCAAGCTCCAGAATCTCCTCGCGGTCGTTCCTGAGAACCAGAGGTTCAGCACCAAGCTGCTGAAAAGCCTGAACCAGATTAAAAGTAAAAGAGTCGAAATTATCCACGAGCAAAAACATCGCCGCCCTCCGATTGCAGAATTTCACGTAACACTCTGGCCTTATTATTACATTCCAGCCATTCTTTTTCGGGATCGGAATCGTAAACAAGTCCGGCCCCTGCCTGCCAGTGGCACTTTCCATCACGAATCCACATGGAGCGTATGGTTATTCCGGTATCGAGGTTGACACTGTCTTTATCCAGTCCAAGAAAACCTATACATCCGCCGTAAGGACCGCGCGGTATTGATTCCAGATCGGCAATGATTTCCATGGCCCTAATTTTAGGAGCACCGGAAAGAGTCCCTGCCGGGAAAGTTGACTGGAGAACATCAATATGATCGTGATCATCTCTAAGCTCTGCGGAAACGTAGGAAGTCAGGTGCATGACATGGCTGAACTGCTCAACCTGCATAAATTTCTGAACCTTGACAGTTCCGGCTTTGGCTATGCGTCCGAGATCATTTCTTCCCAGATCAACCAGCATGACATGTTCAGCCCTTTCCTTGGGATCAGAAAGAAGGTCCTCAGCCAATTTGATATCCTGAGCTTCATCCTTTCCGCGGGGACGCGTTCCGGCAATTGGTCTCACTTCAAGTTTACCCTGCTCACAGCGGGCCATGAGTTCCGGGGAAGAACCCAGCAGAATTTCTTCCCTGCTGAATTTCATGTAAAACATAAACGGTGAAGGATTGGCCTGACGAAGCCGGCGGTAGAGATCGAAGGAATTACCCGAAAAAGGAGCTGAGAATCTTGTGGAAAGAACAACCTGAATGCATTCACCTTCCGCAATCAATTCTTTTACTTTCTCAACATTTTTCTTGTATTCCTCACGTCCCGGAACAGCCACCGGCTCACCAACTTTTGTTGTGCCGCAACTGCCTTCGAATCCCTGGGGGGTAAACTCGACATCAGCATCTTTATCCAGCGACAGGAAACAGCAGCGATGTTTCAAATGATCAAAAAGCATCACCCTGCCCGGCAGAACCAGCCGAACTTCGGCATCTTCCGCAGGAATAAGATTTTTAAGCTTCGGTTCCAGCATTCCGGCAAGCCCGTATCCCATAGTGCCGTAAAGGCCGCGGGTCAGCGGAGGAAGATCGCCGACAGCTTTATCAGGGACTATATGCAGGGCTTTCATTACTGAACGCAGTCCTTCCAGAAAATCCATACCTGAAAATCTTGCAAGATCAGCCAGTCTGGAATCTGAACATTCCACTGAAAGTTTTCCTCTGACCGGGGTCAGTTCAAGGCGGAAATCCCAGGCAATGAGGCTGTATCTTCCAAGCCTGCCATCAACTTCAGCACTTTCGAGCATCAGCCCCGGAGCATCACCCACCAGTCCCAGATAAAGGCTGATAGGTGTCTGAACATCAGCCGGCAGCCATTTACCGTGCTGAGCTAATTCAATCTTCATTATGAACTCCTGTTAAAAAAGTAATTTTCGTAAATTTGTTTCACAGACCAAAAAAAAAGCCGCGTCCTCGGGAGGACGCGGCTCTGATTGCCAAATTTTAGATATACGTCTCCCTAGGTATTGTGTTCACGCCACCACCAGGAAGCACGTTCGGAAAGAAGATCCATATCGCCAGCAGCCGCAACACTAAGAAATGCGCGGAAAAGACGAATAGCTTCATGACTGTATTCATTGGCATCGGAAATAGTTACAAAAAGCTCACTATCCTGAGTCACCATCTTGCGTGCGGAATCAAGCCTGCGCCTGAATGAAGGCGTAACGAACTTCTCAATATTGGGAAGCTCGCGCGCACAGGCGAGGAACGCGATGGATGAACTGAAGTTTAGGCTTTGTATCATTGCCATTGCCCGGTCATGCTCTTCTTTTGTTGATTCAAAACCGCTGAATCCGACTCTTTCAAGGAGATCAGCGACTGCTTTAATTGCGGCACCGTCTTCCGGCCTTCCCGGAACAAGTGCCACTGTAGGATCAAAGTCTGATGGTATCACAGGCCCGAAAAGGGGATGAGTACCAACTATGGGGCCTTTCCATTTTCGTCTCATCTGACGAAGTGGACCGCCTTTTACAGATCCGACATCTGCCAATATTGTTTTTTCATTCATGTGCGGGATTATCAAATCCAGCACTTCTTCCATAACTGTAACTGGAACACAAAGCAAGACCATATCCACATTAAATAATCCGCGCTCAAGTTCTGCGGATTTAAGCGGCTGATCATATCTGGAAACCAGAATTCCCGCTTTTTCAAACTTAAGGGCCAGAAAATTACCCATCTGCCCTTTTGCGCCGATAACGGCAACACTGTGTATTCTGTTAAACGCTGGTTCCATTATATACATCCGTTGCCTTTAAGGACTTTTTTCCATTCGTCCCAGAACCCCGGGAAAGATTTAGCCACACATCCGGGATCTTCAGCCACGGCCTTTATTCCGGCCAGACCGTAAATAGCGGTACTCATAGCCAGTCTGTGATCATCATAAGTTGAAAAAACTATCTTTTCACCTTTTCTGAATTTACCGGGCATAACTTTTATAGAATCTTTATAAACTTCAGCTTTTCCACCGGCCCGGATAACTTCATTGGCACTGGCTTCAAGTCTGTCACATTCTTTTATACGCAAATGGGCCACATTTTTAATTACAGTAGGACCCTCGGCAAAAGCGGCAGTGGCGCATACTGTCGGCACCAGATCAGGGCACAAGCCCATATCGACTTCCACACCATGCAGCTTTGAAGGATGCACGGTTATACCGTGGTTGTCATACTCGATATAAGCACCCATTTTTTTCAGGATATCCAGAATAGCCCTGTCTCCCTGCATGGAATCAACAGAGACCCCTTTTATCATTACAGGCTTTCTTCCAACTGCTCCGGCAGCGGCGAAATACGAAGCGCTGCTCCAGTCGGCCTCAACCTTAAATTCCTCGCAATTATATTTTGAAGGCTGGACCCTGAAACGAATTTCTCCGGGCACGACTCTGGTTATTTTTTTCCAGTCAGCCTTTTCCCATTTTCCGTCTTTCAAAATTTCAACACTGAAAGGAACTCTGAAACCTTCCATGACTTCCAGAGTCAAAGCCACATAAGGCCATGAAACAGCTTTACGACCGATAACATTGATAACCATTTCTTCTCTTGCAAGAGGTGCTGCAAGCAGAAGTCCGGAAAGATACTGACTGCTGTCCTCCAGCGAAATATCAACTATACCGCCGGAAAAACCTCTGGTTTCAATAGTCATGGGCGGATACCCCTGCCTGCCGGCAAAAGTGACATTGATCCCCTGAGATCTGATGGCGGCGGTCAGAGCTGAAATAGGACGCTGATGCATGCGCGGAGTTCCCTGCACGCGGAAAAGACCTTTTCCGGCGGCAGCCACGGCCGTAATAAGACGGCATGTGGTTCCGGAATCACGCATTTCAAGAATTGCCGGTTCACTAAGTCCGCCTTTGGGACCAGAGGCAAATCCTTTTACCGTGGTGGCACTGCCGTTGATTTCTATTTCCGCCCCCATAGTGGTCAGGCAGTCCATGGTCCTGTTGATATCATTACTTTCCAGAGGCTCAAGAACCACAGTGGTATCCTGTGACATGGCCCCGGCTATCAAAGCTCTGTGTGAAAGTGATTTCGATGAAGGAACTTTTATCTGTATATGTTTATCGGAAGTCATCCGTTAGTCCTCTCAATATATATAGTACAAAATAGTGAAATTAAAAATTACTTCCCTGTGCGCCGGCTGGATAGCTTCCAAGAAAACGCATTGTCAGACACCTGTCTTTCAGGTCGTCTATCAATGACTTCTGCTTTTCCGCTCCCAGATCACCCTGCAGATCCACAAAAAACATATATTTCCATTTTTCACCAAGAAAAGGACGGGACTCCAGTTTGGTCATGTTTATATCTTTACCGGAAAGAACATTAAGAACACTGACCAGAGCACCGGGACGGTCCGGGGTAGTGAAAAGAAGCGAGGTTTTATCCCTTTTTCCTTCCTTGCCGGGCTTTGCCCCTATTATAAGGAAGCGTGTCCAGTTGTCGGGCATGTCTTCAATAGCTTCGGCCAGAATGTTAAGACCGAAAATATTAGCCAGCTTAACATTACCCACAGCAGCGCAATTATCCTCACCCTGAGAAACCATCTCGGCAGCTTTTGCTGTTGAATCAACAGAAATCTGTTCAGCCTTGGGCAGATTTGAGCGCAGCCACCCTGAGCACTGTTCCAGAGCTTTTGAGTGCGAATAAACATATTTTATTTTGGATAAATCAGCTGTCTGCCCCATGATACCATGACTGATGCGGCTATAAACCTCAGCCTGAATGAAAACAGGATAGCGCATAAAAAGGTCCACATTCTGGCCGACAGTACCTTTGAGTGAGTTTTCAAGGGGAACTATGCCCAGATCGGATTCACCTTTGGAAACAGATACAAAAATGTCTTCAAAATTATTACGGGGCTGAAGCTCAGCCTGTCTGCCAAGATATTCCAGTCCGGCGAAATATGAAAAAGTACCTTCGGGGCCTAAATATACGACCCTTTCAGGACGCTGAAGCCTGCGGGAAGAAGAAATAATTTCACGATATATTGCTTCCAGATGCTCGGCAGGGAGAGGTCCGCTGTTACGTTCGATAAGTCCTGTAAGAACTTCCTTCTCCCTGAACGGCTTAAATATCTGCTCTGATGATCCTGCTTTTATTTCACCAACGCAGATAGAGGCAGAGGCCCTCTGATTAAGCAGTTTTAAAATCTCGGTATCAAGTGAATCAATCTTTTCCCTGATTGAAGACATATCTTTCTGTTTATCACATTCCATTTTCTTAATCCTCTGTTATCTCTTCCTTAATGCGCATTCCGAAATGTCGTCCCGCGTCATCAAGACGGCAGAGAATTTCATCTCCGGGTTTAACATTCACAACACTGACAGGTTCTCCGGTGGAGCTTACAACTCTTATTGTCTCGGCGTTCTGAAGGAAAACCTTTCCTTCTACCGCTCCTTCGGCAGTTTCAACAACCGCGGTGATAAGAAGCATCGGTCTTACTTCGACTTTGGATCTTCCTACAACCGCAATAGAAGTTTCGCCATCGGCACCGACAATAAGCACTTCGCGCCCGGACGAAAGTTCTTCCAGATAACAGGTCTTATCTCCGGGCATTACAGCGTAAGCGTGAACAGCTCCGGCATTTATTCTGAAAGGCCGTGCGGCTACATATGGGTTGGATTCAGTTTCGGCATGAACCAGAAAGGTAAAGGCACTTGAATTACCAACAAGCATCCCCTGCCCTTTTTTAAGCAGTGAAATAGTGTCTACGCACACTCTGTGTCCCAGACCGACCGGATCAATTGATTTAACCACGGCTTTCTGCAATTCAATCTTTCCCTGACTTAATTTGAGTTCGGCCACAATCTGTTTAAGCTCTGCGGCTCCTTCGGGAACCACAACCAGAGTATCAGCTCCTCTTTCTAAAATTCCGGCAGCCAGTCTGGCCTTATCAAGCGACTCGACTTCCAGAGCTAAAACATCCACCTGAGCCAGAATGTTCTCAACCGGGATAATCTCCCAGCCTTTAGCTAAAATTGTTTCTTTTCCTGAAGCAGCGAATTTGACAGCCTCATCTTCATCGCTTTTTTCATTAATCGCCACTATCGGCATATCATCAGGGGTTACAACTTTCACCCTTCCCAGTGCTTCTACAGCTTTCTTGTTTTCCTGCTCGACAAGAACTGCATCAACCCCGGACTCCAGAGCCAGAGTCACAAGATTTTTTTCAAAGGGAATGGCTTTGAATACGATTTTTTTCATATCATTTTCCAATTTTGTTATTCACCGAGAATTTCAAGAGCGGAATCTACACTCTCGTCTTCATGAACGACCTTGCTGAGCACTTTTACAAGATTAACCCTGTTTTTGTGCTGGAAAACATTTCGACCTACTGAAAGCCCTGCGCCGCCGGCCTCAACTGAGTCTGAAACCATCTGGATGAAATCTCTTGTGGAATCAAGTTTGGGACCGCCTGCTATGACGACAGGAACACAGCAACTATCAACAACTCTTCTGAAACTTTCCTGATCTCCGGTGTATGGGACCTTGACAACATCAGCTCCAAGTTCTTCGCCGACCCTTGCGCAATGGGCCACAACTTCAGGTGCGAATTCATTTTCAACCTTTGGGCCGCGTCCGTAAACCATTGCCAGAACGGGCATACCCCATCCGGCCGCACATGATGCGACTTCACCCAGATCTT
Organism: Maridesulfovibrio bastinii DSM 16055; assembly: GCF_000429985.1. Classification (NCBI taxonomy): domain Bacteria; kingdom Pseudomonadati; phylum Thermodesulfobacteriota; class Desulfovibrionia; order Desulfovibrionales; family Desulfovibrionaceae; genus Maridesulfovibrio; species Maridesulfovibrio bastinii. Next base: position 174,385 of record NZ_AUCX01000005.1, on the reverse strand, counting down.
TAAGCATACGGGATTCTGTTTCATCGCCGAGATTGACATGCACGCTTACAGCATCGGCACCCATACGGATGGCGTCTTCAACTGTAGCGACTAAAACTTTTGCATTGGGGAAGGGGGAAAGGGAGGTACTTGCTGAGAGGTGAACTATAAGGCCTACATCGCCGCCTTCCATTCGGTGTCCGCAGCGCACAAGGCCTTTTTGCATAAGCACTGCATTGGCGCCGCCTTTGACCATATCTCCGACAGCTTCACGCATATCAACAAGGCCGTCTATCGGTCCTACACTTACACCATGATCCATTGGAACAATAACGGTTTTACCAGTGTTGCGATTGAAAATACGCTCAAGTCTGATACTTTTTCCCATCTGCATTTTGCTTCTCCTTTTTGTTTGCGAGCCGGAGAAAAGCTGCAGTCCCTTGTCCCGACGACCTAAAAAAAAAGGGCCGCCGGCGATCTATCGCCTGCGGCCCTTCTGTAGAGGCTCTGTATGCTTTACTTAGGCAAACCCCTACCCTGACCACAAGCGTGGTTGTACCAAAAGTAAAAAAAGTAAAAATAGGTACGGCTGATGCCAAGGGTAGAAATTTGTGTCATGGGAGATAAGTAAACGCCCGCAGAAACCATGTCAACTCTTTTTTATATTTTTTATACCTTCATATAAAGTGAAGTCTTTTAAAAAAGTTAAAAGAGATATAACATTATGCTGTAGACTAATTTTACCATTTTTGTAAAAACTACATTAAAAACGTTATCTGTTTTTGTAACTTTACACAAATTTGTAAAGACAAAAATAGCCCGTTTTTAAAAATATTCAATAATTACAGTATGTTATTTTTTTGGCACGCTAAATGCTTTAACACCAGCATATTCAACGTCACAATCCCACCAAGGAGGACCACATGACCTTTAAAATGACTTCTGTCCGCCGGAAAATACCGGCCCTGTTTACTCTTCTCATGCTGCTTGCCCCGACTGCGGCTTTTGCTGATGGGGAAGCTCTCAGCCAGACCCATGGTAACATTCTCTGGACACTGATAGCAGCTGTTCTCGTTATGTTCATGCAGGCCGGATTTGCTTGCGTCGAAGTCGGTTTCTGCCGCGCCAAAAACGCTGGTAACATCCTTATGAAGAACTTTCTTGATTTCGCTGTTGGCGCAATCATCTTCTTCCTTTTCGGTTTCGGACTCATGTTCGGACTTGATGCAGGCGGCTTTGTCGGAACTTCCGGCTTCGCTCTTGCTGGCAACACTTTTACTGATCCCGACTCACAGTGGACACTGTGTTTCTGGTTCTTCCAGTCCGTTTTTGCTGCCACTGCCGCAACAATCGTTTCCGGTGGTATCGCAGAACGTACCAAATTTAAAAGCTACATCCTTGTAACATTCCTCGTAACCGGACTCATCTATCCTATCTCCGGTCACTGGGCATGGGGCAGCCTCTGGCTCGGCGATTCCGGTGCCGGCTGGCTCGAAGGACTCGGCTTCATGGACTTTGCAGGCTCAACTGTTGTTCACTCCGTAGGCGGCTGGGTTGCCCTCGCAGGCGCTATGCTTCTCGGACCCCGTATCGGCAAATATACTGCTGACGGTAAAGCAAACGCAATCCCCGGTCACAACATTCCTCTTGCAGGACTCGGTGTATTCATCCTCTGGTTCGGCTGGTTCGGATTCAACCCCGGTTCCACAACAACTGCAGACGGTTCCATCGGCCTCATCGCTGTAACCACAAGCCTCGCTGCATGTGCAGGTACTCTCGGTGCAATGTTCACAGCATGGTCCAAGTTCGGTAAGCCCGACATTTCCATGACCTGTAACGGCTGCCTCGCAGGACTCGTAGGTATCACCGCAGGTTGTGCAACCGTATCTCCTATAGGCGCTATCTGCATCGGCCTCATCGCAGGTATCCTCGTAGTATTCGCAATCGAATTCATCGATAAGGTTCTCCGCATCGATGACCCGGTCGGCGCAGTATCCGTTCACGGTGTATGCGGTGCATGGGGAACAATAGCAACAGGTCTGTTCACAATTCCTGAACTGAACGACGGCGCAGCTGGCCTCCTCTACGGCGGCGGATTCAACCTCGTTATCCCTCAGGTAATCGGTGTAGTTGTAGTCTTCCTCTGGGCATTCGGTGCAGGTCTGGTAGCATTCAGCATCGCCAAGGCTCTCATGGGTATCAGAGCTTCCAGAGAAGAAGAACTTAAGGGTCTTGATATCGCTGAACACGGCAACGAAAGCTACAACGGATTCCAGATCTTCTCTAACGAATAAGTCAGGAATACAACAGAACTGAACCTAATTTAATAAGAGGTATAAAATGAAACTCATTACAGTATATATACGTCCCGAATGCCTGACAGCAGTCAAGCAGGCTCTTTACGCCAAGGGAATCTACACCATGTCAGTCACCAATATCCTGGGATCAGGACGCGGTGCAGGATTTACAGAAACATATCGCGGTGTACTCATGGAAGTTAACCTTCTTAAAAAACTCCGCATTGAAATAGGTATCGCTGAAGATAAAGTTGATACAGCAATTGAAGCCATCAAAACCGGAGCACAGACCGGTAAAGAAGGCGACGGAGTTATCTTCGTTTCAGATATCGCTAGATGTATGCGTATCAGAACAGGAGAAGAAACCCTTTAATAAAAAACTGCCTATACAGCCATCCATAGCCACTGGTCCGGGCAATCCACCGGCAGGATGCCCGGACCGGCCCTTTGCAGTTAAGGCCGGAAGGAGACCTCCACCTTCCGGCCTATTTTTTAACAAAATTTTATTATGAAGCCACAGAACGACCTGATCCACAAAATCATCGAAGAAGAAAGTCTCCTTACGATGTTCCAGCCTCTGATTTCCATGAAAAGAAAATCAGTTCTCGGTTACGAAGCATTAACAAGAGGACTGGACCCCGAGACCGGAGAAATAATCCCCCCTGATAAACTGTTCGGGCTTTGCCGGGACCGCGAGACTCTGCTTGATCTGGACAGGCTCTGCAGAAAAAAAGCTTTGGAAACTTTTGCTCCGATATCAAAGAAAAACAGGTCACTGCTGCTGTCTTTAAATATGGATGCTGCTGTTCTGAGCGATATCGTCGGTAAAATGGGTACCACACTGAAATTTGCAGAAAAAGCAGGTATGCCCCCCGGCAACATAATTATCGAAATTATTGAATCCAAAGCCGGTGATGAAAAGGTTCTGGAAACATTTGTTTCAACTTCACGCTGTCAGGGCTTTTTAATAGCTCTTGACGATGTCGGAACAGGACACTCGAATCTGGATAGAATACCACGGCTCAGACCGGACATCATAAAGATTGACCGTTCGCTGATAAGATCAATAGAAAACAGTTTTCACAATTATGAAATAACCGGTTCCCTGATAAGAATGGCTCAGAAAACCGGAACCCTGCCGCTGGCTGAAGGAGTTGAAACTATTGAAGAGGCTCTGACACTTATGCAGATGGATGTGGATGTTTTTCAGGGGTTTTACTTCGGCAAACCATGTCATAGAGACCGTATTTCAGCTTACGACTCTACTCCCATACTTTCTGCAGCTTCACGTTTCAAATCCCACATTGTTGAAAAGTATGCCGCTGAAAAATTAATGCGCACCCAGTATGAAGCTCTGGCCATGAAACTTCGCACCAGCCTTGAAAAATGCGCCTGTGACTGTGAAGCCTGCCAGAGCACCATAACTGAATTCATCGACAGCAATAAACACATAGAATGTGCCTATATTCTGGATGATCACGGAGTTCAGACAACGGATACAATCTGCAACCCCTACAGGCTGAAAGAACGCCGCAGATTAATTTACAACCCCGCACCCAAGGGAGCCGATCATTCTCTTAAGGATTATTACCTGTCACTTATTTCAGGAAGAAAATGGCACATAACCAGACCGTATATATCCCTTGCTTCAGGAAACCGCTGCCTCACAGTTTCAACGGTATTCCACAATCATGAACAGAGATTTGTGCTTTGTGTGGATATAGCTATAGATCATAAATAATCTTTGCAGGAAACATCACTTTAAAATATTGTCCGATCTTTGCTTCAGAGCTCTTGACACTTTTGCAAATCACGTTTTTTTCAAATCGGACATCTTAATGATCAACAGCAAATATCACGGTTTTCTCTATGCAGCCGGAGCCTTTCTGAGCTGGGGCCTGCTTACAATATACTGGAAACAGCTCAACAATGTTTCAGCTCTGGAACTTATCTGCCACCGCATAGTATGGTCATTTTTCTTTGTCGCGCTGGTCATTACTTTCAAAAAAAAATGGACGGAAGTAATGGCTGTGAAAGACGACAAAAAGACATCTCTACTTTTATGTCTGAGCAGCACTCTTGTTGGAACAAACTGGTTCATATTTATCTGGTCTGTTAATCACAATCATGTTGTCGAGGCCAGTCTGGGGTACTACATAAATCCGCTGGTAAATGCCCTGCTCGGTTTCATTTTTATGAAAGACAAGCTTAACAGACGCCAGATGTGGGCCATTGCTCTAGCCGCTATTGGAGTCTCATATTCCATAATTGATTATGGTAAATTCCCGTGGATAGCTCTGTCACTGGCTTTTTCATTCGGTTCCTACGGTCTGGTGCGCAAACTTATGAAAGTTGAATCTCTGCCGGGTCTACTAATTGAAACCACCATTTTAAGTCCACTTGCGGCAGCATATTTAATCTGGCTCTACATGCAGGGCACCCTGTCATTCGGGGCGATCGGAATGGATAAAAATATTCTTATCCTATTGGCCGGTGCAGCCACCTCAATCCCACTTATCTTTTTTGCCCACGCCGCGCGCAGACTTAAGCTGGCCACATTGGGAATATTTCAATACATCACCCCGACATGTCTGCTTCTGTTAGGTGTGTTTGTCTACGGTGAGCCTTTTCACCAATCAAGTCTGGTAACTTTCTCCTTCATCTGGGCCGGAATACTGCTTTATGCTTTTGACGGTTTGAGCGTGCAGAGAAAAATATATCGGCAGACATCAGGACAAGCGCAATAACTTCTATTTTACGCAAGTATTAAAGCCACGGCTGAGTCACTCAACCGTGGCTTTTTATTTTCAATAAGCCCCGGAAACAAAGCTTCGACCTTCTAATTACGGCATAATATTACCGCGCCTTTAATTATTTTAATTTTAACATGAATATATGTAAAAAATTAAATATATTGCCACACAAGTGTAAAAACTTTCTGGCTAAATGATACCACTACTGCTAATTGTTCAATAAATTATCTATTCGAATTTTACGGAGGGATTTATATGAAATGTCGTTTGGAACACGACTGCATTGGAGGCAGAGAAGTACCAGATGAGGCCATATACGGAGTACAGACTCTAAGGGCTTCAGAAAATTTCATGATTACCGGTATTCCCATTCACCATTATCCCCAGCTTATAAACTCTCTGGCATATATAAAAAAGGCGGCAGCTCTAACCAATAACGAACTCGGACACCTTGATGATGAAAAAACCGAGGCAATTGCCGCGGCCTGCGACCAGTTGCTGGAAGGCAAATTTCATGAAAACTTTATTGTGGACGTAATTCAGGGGGGAGCCGGAACTTCAACCAATATGAATGCCAATGAAGTTATTGCCAACCTTGGCCTAATGCACATGGGTGCAGAGAAAGGCGATTATGATAAACTCCATCCCAACATTCATGTAAATATGGCGCAGTCCACAAATGACGTATATCCAACAGCAATAAGACTGACCCTGCTCACAAAAATGGATCTGCTTATCGATGCTATGGAATATCTTAAAAATTCATTTGCCGAAAAAGGCAAAGAATTTTCATCCATAATCAAAATGGGCCGTACTCAGCTTCAGGACGCAGTTCCCATGACTCTGGGGCAGGAATTCACCTCTTATGCAGTTATGATCGGCGAAGATATTGAAAGAGTCCGTGAAGCAAAAGATCTGATCCGGGAAATTAATATGGGTGGAACAGCTATCGGCACAGGCCTGAACGCCCCGCCGGAATACGCTAGAATTGTAACCGAAAAGCTCTGCGATTTAAGCGGCTACCATCTTGAACTTGCTCCCGACCTTGTTGAAGCAACTCAGGATACAGGGGCTTATGTTCAACTTTCAGGAGTGCTCAAAAGAGTTGCCGTAAAAATATCTAAAATATGTAATGACCTGCGCCTGCTGTCATCAGGACCACGTTGCGGGATAAATGAAATTAATCTTCCTAAGATGGCTCCGGGTTCTTCGATTATGCCCGGAAAAGTCAATCCGATAATTCCTGAAGTTGTCAACCAGATAGCTTTCACCGTAATCGGCGGTGATATGACCGTAACCATGGCTGCAGAAGCCGGACAGCTGGAACTCAATGTAATGGAGCCCGCAATAGCTGCAAGTCTCTTCAATTCACTGGTAATAATGCGCCGTGGTTTTCGCACTCTGGCAGACAGGTGCATAAGCGGGATAACAGCAAATGAAGATCAGTGCAGACATTATGTGGAGAACAGCATTGGTCTGGTGACGGCTCTTAATCCATACATCGGTTATGAAAAATCAACAGAAGTTGCTAATCAGGCTCTTACTTCAGGACGTTCAGTTTACGAAATTGTTCTTAAAAAAGGATATATGTCCAAGCAGGACCTTGAAGAAGCCCTTTCTCCTGAAAAAATGACACATGTGCATCCGATAAGTCTTAGACCATAACAGCCTGTAGATAATTCAGAAGCAAAAAACAGCATTAAGCCTGTTCCCTGAACAGACTGATATACCTGAAAAGTATGCCCCCGGACTCAAAAATCCGGGGGCATGCTTAAAACTGAATAATTATCTATCTGAATTTTAAAATATATCACAAAAGAATTGGTTAGAAAGGGTTTTCAACTTTTTCAGCAACTTTCCATTTTCCATATTCCTTAACAAGGTAATACTTTGAATCTTCGGGAATCGTTGTCAGCTTCAAATCCAGTACAACATCGTAAAAGCCGGTAACCCTTAAATCAGCTTCACGCTTGCGCAGGCTCTCAATCTCAATTTTCAGATCACGGGTATCCACCAGAGCGTCCTGATAATACTTAAGGACACCACGATTTTTAAGCTGATATTTGAAACTGTCGAAAACTATGCTCTCCCGCATGTACTCTTTTTCAGCATACATGCGTGGATAGTCATCACTCATAGTTACAAAACTTGAATAAAGTTTATCAAAAAACTCAGCAAAAACTTTACGTGCTTCTTCCTTAGTCAGCAGTTTGTCAGCCGGATCACGTTTTTTGCCCCTTTTCAGCGCGGACGCACTGGACTTTGACCTGCCGGAAGATGATTTCTGTTTTTTCAGTTTCTCAGCTTTTTTTTCTGCCTGCTCTTCAAGTTTTTTCCGGACAGCTTCTTCAGCTGCTAAAATTGAGTTTCTCTCTTTTTCGTCCGGATGGTGATAGATGGCGTAGAATTCCGAAACAGCAGCCGTCTGATTGGATGTGCCTTGATAAACACTGTTCACCACAAGGCTGAGGCTTGTTGTGAGCGTGTGCAGAGGTTTCAAAGTCTGAACAGCTTCACTGTCGGCCAGAGTTGTATCAACCTGCCTGCGGTCAGAATATATGAAAGTGGCACTTTTAACCCTATTCAGATTTTTAAAAGCTTTTCCTGTGCCCTTACCGTTACGCACATAAATTGAATCAACAACAACTTCATCAGGGAAAAAAATTTCAATCCACTGTCCTTTGCCATTGCCATCTGAATTTTCTTCCCATGCGGTGTTGTAGTCACCATCATAAAGAGCATTACCATTAAACATCAGCTGATTGCTGTCGGTAAAAAATGATGACACGCGTATATGCATCGGTTGAATTTCAACCGTGGTGGCATTGACTGAGGCACCGGCGTAAACAGGAAACAACAGAATAAAGATTACAGCTGCCCAAAAAAATTTCATATAATACCTCTGCCGGATTATTTACCGATCCATATCATTACTTAAATATAAATTTAAAATTACAACAAATGAGCCTTCAATATGACAAATTGAAATTCCGCGAAAACATCTGCCTAAACCTTATCCGAAGGAAATGTACAGAAAAAACGGTATCAAGCATAATCGTATGGAAGTTATGAAGGCATGAAGTGACGTCAACTATACAATAAAATTAAGAGTTTAAAGTTATTCAGCAAAATAGCTATGCGCTATATGGGCAATTTCACCACTGTTTACAAGTTCTTTGAGCACCTTATTAATTTCATCCATTCTGTCAGCCAGATCTGATTTTCTGGAAACCCCAAGATAAAGATTCACTTTATCCTCTGGCTTGTAGGGCATTTTAACAATTCTTCCCTTAAAGCCCTTATGAACGATATCGTAGTCAACCTGACAGTCAGTCCCGATGATTAAATCAAGCCTTCTAGCATCAAGCATTTCAAGCAGCTGAATTTCCTTATCCTCAGCATACTTTTTTAGTCCCCGGTCATGATCAAACCGAAAAAAATAAGCTGAATCACGGGTATAACCGATGCTTTGCCCTTTGAGATCTTCATATTTTTTAACAACTTTACGGTGGTCGCATCTGGAATAAAAGGCAGGAGCACAACTGTAGTAAGGAATATCGCTAAATACCATGAACTTACTGCGTTCGTCCGTTTTGGCAACACCGGTCATCAAATCTTCTGCGCCGCGTTTCAGGTAATATAAACATCTTGCCCATGGGAGCCTGTCAATTTTGATATCGTCTCCCATTTTTTCAGCCAGCAATCTGAGCAGGTCAATATCAATACCGCGGACTGTTCCATTTGAACTTTTGATACGAAAAGGCGGCCAGTAATCAGTTGCAGCCTTTAAGGTCCGGCATTTAGCCGGAGCTGTGAAAACAAAGCATGCAGCCAATAAAACTATAAAAAATAATCCCTGTATAAACGTATGCTTATTCAAAAAAGTCAACCGCCATCAAAAGGTTATCAAATTACAAATATTTTTAAAAAGAGCACCGAAATTTAAATCCGTCAAGAAACAAAATTGTAACAGCACGACAACAATTCTTAAAAAGAACTAACCGTACAAGATGAACGTAGGGAAACGGTAGCAATGGCTACTCTATTTTAAAAAATATAAACTGATAACAAACCCATAAAATGCGAAGAGGGTGAAAGATAGTCATACTCGCGTACAACTTTCCTTCACCCTCGTTTATCAGCGGAGATATTACACTTGCCGAAGCGCTTATATCCCGCCTTTTAGCTGATTATGGAATGATGATTCCATAAAATTAATAGCGGTAGTGATCAGCCTTGAAAGGACCATCAACAGCAACACCTATGTAGTCTGCCTGTTCTTTGCTGAGAATATCAAGCTCTACTCCGAGACGCTCAAGGTGCAGACGGGCAACTTCCTCATCCAGCTTTTTGGGCAGAATCATAACAGACGGTTCATAATCATTCTGAGCAAGGTCAATCTGAGCAAGAGCCTGATTGGTGAAGCTGTTGCTCATTACAAAACTCGGGTGACCGGTTGCACAACCAAGGTTTACCAGGCGTCCCTCGGCAAGAATGATAATTGATTTACCTGAATCCATTACCCATTTATCAACCTGAGGTTTGATGCTGATTTTTTCAGCTTTGGGATTCTTTTCAAGGTAATCCATTTCTATTTCATTATCAAAGTGACCGATGTTGCAGACAATGGCTTCATTCTTCATCTGAGCCATATGCTCTCCTCTTACAACATGATAGTTGCCAGTACAAGTAACAAAAATATCACCTTCTGGTACGGCTTTATCCATTGTTGTAACTTCAAAGCCTTCCATAGCAGCCTGCAGGGCGCAGATAGGATCAATTTCGGTAACTATAACCCTGGCACCGAAACCACGCATGGACTGGGCGCAACCTTTACCAACATCACCATAACCGACAACAACTACAACTTTACCGGCGATCATGATATCGGTAGCGCGTTTGATGCCGTCAGCAAGTGATTCACGGCATCCGTAGAGGTTGTCAAATTTTGACTTGGTAACGGAATCATTAACATTGAATGCGGGGAAGAGAAGTTCTCCGGATTCCTGCATCTGATAAAGGCGATGAACACCTGTTGTGGTTTCTTCAGAAACACCACGAACTTTCTTTGAAATTTCAGTCCACTTGGAAGGATTTTCAGCAACTGAAGCTTTCAGACGGTCGATAACGCACTGAAATTCTTTATTGTCATATTCTTTTTCAAGAATTGAAGAATCCTTTTCAGCCTGAACACCTTTATGAATAAGCAGGGTTGCGTCGCCACCATCATCAACAATAAGATCCGGTCCTGAACCGTCAGGCCAAGTCAGAGCCTGCTCGGTGCACCACCAGTATTCTTCCAGTGATTCACCCTTCCATGCAAAAACTTTGGCTGTACCGTTTTTAACGATGGCAGCAGCAGCGTGATCCTGAGTAGAAAAAATATTGCATGAAGCCCAGCGAAGATCAGCACCAAGAGCATGCAGAGTCTCAATAAGCATGGCTGTCTGGATAGTCATGTGGAGGCTACCCATAACTTTGAGACCCTTAAGAGGTTTTTCTTTTCCGTATTTTTCGCGGATAGCCATAAGACCGGGCATTTCACGCTCGGAAAGCTGCATTTCTTTATTACCCCAGTCAGCCAGGCTCATATCAGCCACTTTGTACTCAAGAGAAGGATCTATCTTAAGCATTATTTCCTCCGTGTTTGGTTGCGCCATGCGCAGCTGTTAATTTTATTGAAACCCGGACACCGGGCTGCTCTACACTATTTAATCCCATGAACAAGAAGGACTGTCAGCCCTTTCTTCACAGGGAACTTACTTATTTCTACAGAATGGAAACCCGAATCATGCATCCACTGGAGCAGTTCCTTCTCGGTAAATCCGAGTCTTCGGTCTCCATACTCGGTGCGCATTGACTCGTTGGAATGCATTGCAAAATCGGCAATTATAAAATTTCCGCCCTTATCAAGGGTCCGGTAAGCTTCACTCACAGCCTGTTCAGGATGAGGCAGGTGATGCAGCACCATGGATATTACCGAAAAATCAGCTTCGCTGTCTTTTAAGGGCAGATGCGTAAGATCACCTATTCTCAGGCTGACACCGTCCCTGCCGCCGATACGCTTTTCAGCAAGTTCAAGCATACGCTTGGAGCTGTCCACGCCAATAACAGAAGAACATTTTTCCATCATCAATTGCAGCAGAGCACCATTTCCGCAGCCCAGATCAGCACAGAGGCCGCTCACAGGCGAATAGGACATAATCTGCTCATTCAAATCGAAATCACCAAAGACCTCACGTTGTAGATGTTCCCAGTCTTCAGCTATTTCATCAAAAAATTCACTGGTTTCACGACGACGCTCGGCCAGAACTTCCGAGACTTTAACACTATCACTTACAACGAGGGGATCTTTTTCAAAAATCCAGTCTATTGATTTTGCAAACCTTCTGCCTGAACCTTCAGAGGTTAATTTGTAAAAATTCCAAAGTCCTTCACGGCGTGATTCAAGCAGCCCGCTTTCATGCAGAATTTTAAGATGCCTTGAAATTCGGGGTTGAGACATACCTAAAATCTGTACGACCTCGCCCACATTCAATTCATTATCCCGCAACATAGCCAGCAGCCTGACTCTGATTTCATCTGAAAGAGCTTTGCTGTATTTAATAATATCCATAATTACCGCCGTTGAACTCATATAAAAACATCTTTATATAACCATATGAAATATGCTTTATATGGACCTGCTTCCGTAGTCAAGCTGAACAAAGCAGTATTTTTCATTTTTTTAAAAAAATGAAATTTAGGCCCTATAAAATTATTTAAAAAGAAAATTTTACCTGCTTTTTTGCTTATATCAAAATAGATGGTTCACTTGACCAACCATAAATTAAAACATTATTAATCATAGATGGCTCTAAAAAACAAATTCAACGGCCCGACAGGCCGAATATACCATCCCAGGCAACGCAGAATGCGAACTACTGGTGAGGCCATAGGTTCGGTAATCAGTGCTCTGGACGGTACCAATAATATGGCTATGCCCAAGCTCTGGAAAGCATGGCCTGAACTTATGGGACCGGACCTTTCCGAGATGGCAAAACCACTGGGACACCGCAAACGGACACTCATTCTTGCGGCCGATGATCCTGTGGTTGTTCAGGAGCTTTCATACTTTGCTCAGGAGATTGTTGAAAGAGTAAATTCATTTTTAGGTCAGGAAGTCTTTGACAAGATACTGTTTGAGCTGTTAAACGGCAGGGTTCCATTGGACGGGTACGAATTAAAGCGTCCTGAATTCAATGATCCCGAACTTAAAAAACCCCGCAAGTTAGGCGGGTTAAAAGATAAGTTCGATCCAGATCAGCCGGTTGGTCGGTGTTATCTTAAATACCTCCGGCTATTTGAAGAATCATAAATTTTCATTTTCGCGGCCGTACCCCGGCCCCAAGGAGAATAACATGAGCGAAGAAATCAGCTTCGACAGTCTCGGCCTTAAAAAGCCCCTGGACAAAATGACAACTAAGGAACTGCGCGAACTCTGCATCAACAAGCTGACCATGATTGTTGGTGTATCCGGAATGAGCAAAGAAGATATCGTTGCTAAAATCAAAGAAGTTTTCGGCTTCACTGAAGAAGGCGGAGTTTCTCCTTACAAAGATCAGATCTTTGCAATTAAAAAAGAAATCCGTGAACTGCGCGAAAAGAGAGCTGCTCTTGAATCACGTAATGATCGTGACATCATGCGCCGCAAAATCAACAAACTGAAAAAACGTACCCGCGCACTCGCAAGAGTTCAGTAGGTTTAAATTAAAAAAATTTTGAAAAGCTAAAAAAGATGTTGACAGTTTAGCTCTTTCAAAATAGTCATTTTTTCGCTGCTGGGACATCGTTCAATTGGCAGGACGACGGGTTCTGGCTCCGTTAATCAAGGTTCGAGTCCTTGTGTCCCAGCCAGCAAAAAATATAAGTCTCCATCGTCTAGCCCGGCCCAGGACATCGGCCTCTCACGCCGACGACAGGGGTTCAAATCCCCTTGGAGACGCCAAAAAAGTTTTTCAAAAGACTGAATTTTTCAATTCAGTCTTTTTTTTTGCCTGATTTTCATTAATGCCCCAGCCCCAAAAACGGCAAACCGGTTGATCATTCCTTCGAATCATCGTTTCCCGTACCTTTCACTCCCAGTCTATAAATTTTTACGGCTAAAAAATCGTATCCCAACACAAAAATAGTTTATATTGTAATAAGATATCAAATATACCTTTTGATTCTGATGGTATTAACTGTATTGACGACTTTTATCACAGCAGCCGGAGCTTTATGTAAATGCTATACGGCAAAACCATAATTATACATCCTTACACAACACATAAACTATAGAATTAACCAAGCTAGAGATGGACAATTAATAATATTATAATTAAAAAATAATCTGCGCATATAATGCCTCAACAATAAATAAAAGATTGGAACAGATGCTTAGCCCCAAAAATAAAATTTGCTTTATCGGCAATTGCCAAGCCCTTAATTTAAAAGAAATTGCGAATGAAGCCGGACTCGAAGCAAAATACTTTTTATCCATTCTTTCGGAACTTAATCATGTTGGGGGACTTCAAGAAGCAAAAAGCTACTTGAAACACTATTTACCAGAAGAAGAAATTTCAGGATTACTTTCTACGGGCAGTATAAAAATTAATCCCTCTGCGAAAGATTTTCATAAATTCAAGCCTGATACTATTGTATGTAACCTGTTTCATGAAAGTGAATTATGCTATCAGCACAAAAAATCGGGCTTCATTATTGAAGTAAACGAACAGTACTGGCCGGAAAATCTGGGGGTTGATTTTTGGAGCAGATTGCAGACTGATTTTGATCAGATTATTCCTGACAGCTCTTCATACCTCGCAAGATTCAAAAATTTTATATTCTCGCTCACCGAATCTTTTCCTGATGCCCAGATAATAATTATAGAAAGAATCAAAAATTTTTCTGATTCTGATAAATCAACTCTGAAAAACTGGAACATGATTCAGGCTGGAGCTGATCAATTTTATTCTGATATTGAAAAAATAAAAAATATCAAAGTTATAAAAATATCCCAGCCACTTGAAGATTATATTTATGAGTCCGGTTTCAAATACAGCTTCCCGGTACTCTTCGACAGCTTCCAGAAAAATGACCGCTATATTTTCACAAAACATTACGACCTTGAGCATCCCGGTAAACATTATTGGCAGCTGGTATTTAAAAAATTATATCCGAAATACTCTTTAGAATTCAGTCGAAGCCAGAATATTGATATTACAATAAACAATTTATTGAGTGACGCTATTGAAACCGGTGATAATAATCTTTTCGCAGAACTCCTTAGAAAGAATAAAAAAATTGAAATTCCGGTAGAGACACTTCATGCCGGAGCTTTTCTCTTTGATAATGACTTTTTTCATCACATCAGGGACTACCTTGAGCACAAAATGAGCCATGCTCATCCATTATACAGGGCAAAAGCTCTCAGACTTATGAGAATATGTTCTAATCAAAAAATATTTCAAAATATCCCTGAAAATAGCAAAATAGCCTTATGGGGAGCCGGAGGCAGATGTAGAACTTCTATAAAAATATTAAAAAACAAATTTAATATTCAATATATCTTTGACAGTGATCCTGAAAAACACGGTAAAAAAATTTCAGAAATACCAATCATTTTTTACAAAAATCTGCCTGAAAATTTAGAAATTGATGCCATAGTTATTACAACAGTCTTTTTCAGACAGGTCACAGATGCAATCCTGAAAAACGCAAAACTCAAACATCTAAAAATTTTAAACTCAAATGAATTGCTGGATAAAGCCTTATACCTGAACAATAGTTCAATTTTAAAAATTGTGGATGGTTAACAGCAAAACAGAATAACCAATCAAGATAATAATTAAAAAGCGGATTACCCTCTTATTAATTAAAGAGGATAACCCGCTTTCATGCATAGCTGTACTAATCATATTAAAATGACATGAATATTATTTCAGCTTCCTTTCTCTACAGGGTATTCATTATCGCCCTGCAACCATTGAAGTGGTCTTTCAAAACCATCAGTATTCCATCCGGCAAGCCCCCAGTCCAGACTGTAGGCTTCGTATCCCAACTGATTCAGAATAAGTGAGCCGATATTGGAATAATGCCCCATATAACAACCGACAATAATTTTTTTATCAAAGGGCAATTTAAGTAATTCAGGGCTTCCACTCAAAAATAATTCAACAGGAAGATTTGCAGCGCCATCAATATGACCAAAGGCGTAATCGGCTTCAGCCTGCATACTTATTGTAAAACTGTTCGACATGTTCAAAGCCTCTTCCGGGCTTATAATAGCTGGACGCCCCTGACTGGCGTAATCAACGGTACGTTTTAAAATCAATTCTTTGTCGCTTAATCCTGATGGAGCCGAATATGGAATGTCATTTACAGGCAAAGGAGTGGCAACATCTGAAACAGGCAGACCGACTCCTCCGCAATATGCTCCAGCGCCGGAATATTTTTTGTTCCACCCTTCCAGACCTACCAATAAATTTTTAGCATTAACGCCCATCTGACGAAGAAACGTAGTTATCCTGCAACTCAATTGCCCATTTGAATCTGTGACTACTATGGTCTTATCAGCAGGCAGACTCTTCAAGGCTTTTTCAGGGCGGGACAGATCTATTTGAAATCTGACAGCTCCGGGTATGTGTCCTTCATTAAATTCTTCTTCATTCTGAAGACTGATAATAAAAAAAGATGAATTCCCTTCCGTAAGCAGAGCTTCATAAAGACTGTCTGCAAAAAAAGTATGTGGAACTGAAAGGACTTCACGATTAATCCTCAAAAGTTGTTCCTGAGCCGTTTCTGAAGCCTGTGCGGCATTATTTTTAGTCATTGCTGAGTTTAAATCCTGATTTTAAGTTAATGAAAGGTAAAATCCGGTCTGTACGTCAGGAAACAATTTCCTGTTTCAATCTTTCCAATCTTTCACGCAGCCGCAATACAGCATATCTTTTACGAGATATGAGTGTACCTACAGGCACATCTGTCTCCTCAGAAATCTTTTTAAAAGATTCTCCATTGAGCTCAGTTCGTATAAAAATATCACGCTGCGCCTCTGGAAGGTCATTCATGGCAGATTCCAGCTCTTCCCAGAACAGTTTTCGCAGCATTTCATCTTCCGGGCGTTTATTATCCGGCAGCATTATCCCAAGAGTTTCATCATAAAGTTCATTCTGAAAATCTGATAATTCATCAGCAAAAGGGACAGGCTTCTTTTTACGCATAAGATCAATACTTTCATTTCGTACTACCCGGTAAAGCCAGGCCAGAATCCAGTCAGAAGAAAACACCAGCTGATCAGCCTTAACCAGCTTATATAATGCCGTCTGGATAACGTCTTCCACATCTTCCGGAGATAACTTCTTTCTAAGATAAGTCTGAAGCTGTTTGTATCTTTTCCAGAAAATATCTTTTTTAAATAAAGAAGGCGGCCCTCCCATATTTTAGTCCCTATGATCTGTTGCTGAAGAATCCGATCTGCGGGAGCGAACCCTCGCAAAACACTCAGCCCGCTGCTCCGGGGTCATGGAGTGCCAGCTTTCAAAGAGAGCTTCCCTTTCCCTGTGAGCAATAAAATGGCTCATTTCCCGTAATGAACTGAATCCTCCAAATAGAAGCCGGGACAAAATTAACAATCCCAAGGTCTGAAAATATGAAAGCTCCGGTAATCCAAAAATTTCCGGCATCAGCCAATTCCAAAAGACCATCGTTACCAGAGCAAAAAATCCAACAGCTATAAAAACTTTAAACAAGACCTTCATAAATCCTGCCCTCATTACCAACCTCCTGACTGATATTTATGTACAAAATGAAATGAACTTAAAAAGTCCTCTGACTATTTAACGTATGAGTTTCAAAAATATTGCAGTTTTTTTTAATTTTTTAACCAAGGTCGTAAAATAAATTAGCAACAGTTTAAAAAAACTTTGAAATATTAAAAAATCAAAATCACAACTCCGGGTAATTCAGGATAAAACACAACACAAAACGAAAAATATCTGCTATTCTCCAACAAGCGAGTTTTAAAAAATTCATTTTTTTTAAAACTCGATTTTGACAAAAATCAGACGGATAGACGATTTTTGGAGCATAGAATTTAAAATTTTACTGATTTTTATTGATTATTTTCGAGATAAATTTAAAAATTTAATTTTTTTATCTTAAAATCACTTTTTTCTGTTGACAGGAATCACGAATACACATAAACACTCTTCTCGTTGTTGGGACATCGTTCAATTGGCAGGACGGCGGATTCTGGTTCCGTTAATCAAGGTTCGAGTCCTTGTGTCCCAGCCAACAACAACTTTTTTAGAGATGCGTCCCCATCGTCTAGCCTGGCCCAGGACACCGGCCTTTCACGCCGGCGACAGGGGTTCAAATCCCCTTGGGGACGCCATTCTAAAAAAAAAGATGTTTTCAGGCCAGAAACATCTTGACACAACGCTCTGGAAACTTTAGACATTCCAGACTGTTTTTGACCAAATATCCTGCGTCCCCATCGTCTAGCCTGGCCCAGGACACCGGCCTTTCACGCCGGCGACAGGGGTTCAAATCCCCTTGGGGACGCCACCGAAATTACAAGGACTAAATCATCAGATTTAGTCCTTTTTTCGTTTCTATCTTCTGACAAGCTCCGGGCTTACATTCAGGACACATCCCCAAGCAAATTAGCAAAAAGAGGGGGTCTACACCAAACAAAGGGGCACAAGCCCGAATGATCAAATTTCCATGGGTCTACACCAAAGAAAGGGACGCAAGCCCGATTGATCAAATTTCCTGCCGTTGATTTTCTTCTCGACTACCCGCACAAAGCCCGTACACGCAGCCGATAATTTTCAAAATTTCTGAACCCGTATGCTCGCCTCTGGATGAGCTTCATCTTGCGATGAAATCCTTCGGTTGTTCCGTTGCTTTTACCGTAACGAAACATTCGGGCCACTTCCTCTTTCTTCTATTAGCACACCACCAAAACTATCATCCCATTTCAACTGATCGTAAATTATATGAACACACCACTGCTATTAACTGCCATTTATAGCAGAACGACAAAGTTCAGCCCTCAAAAGTAGACTATGCTATTTTTAAGGCCGCTATCCTGCAAATGAAAAGAAGACTCAATTATTCATAGCTGAAAGCTTTAGGGACCCCATAACGTTTTTTCTACATACAAAAAAAGGGAACCGTTAAAGCGGTTCCCTTACTTAATGATAAGATAGTTATGTGATGCTATTTTTTAGCCTTTCCCGGCCATCCTGTTATTATTGCAAATACGGATATCACAGCAAGTATTATACAATACCAGTTGTTTCCGGCAACTTCCACCGGAGAAATACCGGCAACGGACCCAGCGAGTAGCACCTGAGCGGCATAAGGAACGAGCCCCTGAATAATACATGAAAAAACATCAAGAAGGCTTGCGCTGCGTTTTGGGTCGACCCCGTTGTCAGTAGCTATTTCCTTAGCCAGTCTACCGCTCAAAATGATGGCAACGGTATTGTTGGCTGTGCAGGCATCGGCCAGAGAAACCAGTGAAGCAATTCCGAACTCTCCGGAAACACGTTTATTTCCTCTACCCACTCTGCGCGCAATGGAATTAACTTTTTCAAGCAGCCAGAGAAGCCCGCCATTAAAGCGTATAAGCTCACCCAGACCACCTATGAGCATTGAGAGAACCAAAATCTCATTCATACCGGCAAAACCGTTATAAATGCTCTGAGAAAAGCTGAGAAGAGTAAAATCGGGAATGGTGTACAGTCCTACAGCACCGGTCAAAACTATACCAGCAGAAAGAACCACAAATACGTTGATACCGGCTACGGCCAAGCCAAGAATCGCAAGATAAGGAATAACTTTTATAAATTCCCAACTTCCCGGAGTTGATGCCGCCCCGGATTCACCATTGAAGTACAGCAATGCGGCTGTCAAAACAGCTGCCGGCAATGCTATAAGCAAATTCATTTTGAATTTATCATTCATAGCGCAACCCTGAGTTCTGGTTGCGGCAATAGTGGTATCTGAAATCATCGAGAGGTTGTCACCGAACATGGCACCCCCGAGAACAGCTCCCATAAGAACGGCTGATGACATGCCTGTCTGGTCTGCAACACCTGCGGCAATTGGGGCTATTGCGGCAATAGTTCCCATGGATGTTCCCATTGCAGTGGATACAAATGAAGAGATAAGAAACAGCCCCGGCAGCACCAGTCTGGCAGGAATAAAAGCAAGCCCCATATTAACTGTTGCATCTACCCCGCCGATACTTTTTGCAACCGCAGCAAAACCACCGGCAAGCAGATATATCATGCACATGGTAACTATATTTATATCCCCTACACCGTATAGGAATATAGATATTTTCTTTTCAAGTTTTTCCCTGCCCATTATTAAGGCCAGTGCAATGGCCGGCAGAATAGCAACCGTCGCAGACAGCTGATAAAAAGCCATCTTTGTTCCATTGGCTGTTAGGGTTACGCCTGTTCCTATAAATAATAGCAGAAAAAGAACCAATGGAAGCAATGCTGTACCATGCGGCTCAATATTTGATGTTGAAGAATTTTTATTCTGATCCTGCAATGTAAAAACGCTCCGTTTAAGCTGTGCTTGTTCATATCTGGTTTCAGATTTTAAATATCCAAAACGGTCCTGCCGAAAAAAAAGTAATTTCATCCAATAAATTAGACGAAATTGGCAATATTTACATTCAATAAAGAAGAATAAGACGAATCATTGATTATCCATACAACGCAAAGCTGTCCAGCATTAAAAAAACGCCTTAATATTTATAAATCGATATTATTAAAAATTTATTGATTATTTTTATAGCTTAAACTATTAAAGATATCACTTTATACGGGGAATAAAAAGTGGGGTGGAAGTTTATGATAACCAATTATATTTATAAAAGTATTATCTGGTTTTTTGCTGTGCTCTTTTTAGCAACAATTGTAATTAACTTTAAAATCGCTATTTATAATACTTGGCCTACGCATTCCGAGCAGAAAGTAACTAATTCCCAAACTAAAACCGATGCAGAGGCTAAGACCGACACAAAGGTTACAAATGATGCTAAAGATAAAAACAGTAATATTGTTGAGATGTTCGTAAATCCTAATACAGCATTGGTAATGTCGATTTCATGTTATTTAATACAAATGCTAACAATGATAATGTTTTACTATAATTGCAGGTACCAATCAGGAAAATGTGATTATGAAAGCTTTATATCTCATTTATATATTTTTCATAAAGAAATTATTTCTTTATTATTCATTACCGTAATAGCTACTCTTATTTCACGCCCAATTGAAGAAATAAAAGGATTCGAATTATTTTTATTATTTTTATTGGTAGCATGTTCTTTCATTACTATTTCTAAAATTATTTCAAATAATAACATCAAGTTATCCGAGATTATAAAGTATAAAAATGATAAAAATATACTCTACCAACCATTAAAATTTATTAACAACAAAACTTTCATAATTTGTTTAATATTTTTAACTTGTTTTTTAGCAATAAAAGCATTTTCAAATTCAGATTTACCAATATTTAAAATAGATAAAACAGATGAAATAGATAAAATATATGAAATATTTTATAAATCTTTTATGTTCATAACAATTTCATCAATATTTATTTTTGCCCATCATACGGTTGCAAAATTAAAGAAACAATAGAAGGCTCAACGCCATTACAAACATTCCGGCAACCAGACCATATATACAAAGATGGTGTTCACCATAGGTTTCCGCGGCTGGTAACAACTCATCAAGTGAGATGAAAACCATGATCCCGGCAACAATCCCGAAAAGGACTCCAAATACCGCCTGGCTCATGAAAGGCATAAGGAGCAGAAAACCTATGCCGGCTCCAATCGGCTCGGCTAGCCCGGAAGACAGGGATAGCCAGAAAGCTTTGCTGCGGCTTCCTGTAGCATAAAAGACAGGAACGGAAACGGCTATACCTTCCGGAATATTATGTATGGCGATAGCTATAGCAATTGGAATTGCTAGCTCAGGGTCACTCATAGCAGCTGTAAAAGTTGCCAGTCCCTCAGGAAAATTGTGGATTGCGATTGCCAGAGCTGTAAAAACGCCCATGCGCATCAGATCATTTTTTTTGCGGGCCTCTGCTATAGCCTGAGAATCTTCCATATCTTCAACAAGCTGGACCTCATGAGGATTTTCCACATCCGGTACAAGCTTATCAATGATGGCTGAAATAGCTATTCCTGCAAAAAAAGCTGTAGTCGCCCCCCAGTTTCCTCCTGTTGTTCCCCATGCCGCAATAAGCGCTTCCCTCGCCTTAACAAAA
Organism: Maridesulfovibrio bastinii DSM 16055; assembly: GCF_000429985.1. NCBI lineage: Bacteria > Pseudomonadati > Thermodesulfobacteriota > Desulfovibrionia > Desulfovibrionales > Desulfovibrionaceae > Maridesulfovibrio > Maridesulfovibrio bastinii. The sequence continues at coordinate 153,024 of NZ_AUCX01000005.1, read as the reverse complement.
ATCTCTATGAATGAGACATAAAGCATGACTCCGGCTGAAAAGCCTAAAGCCAGTGCAAGAAATTTGGTATTCGTCCTGCTGGAGAAAAAAGCCAGCGCACTTCCTATTCCGGTTGACAATCCGGCAAAAAGTGTCAATGAAAACGCAAACAATAAATTATGATCCATATTAAATCCCTCTGCATTAGTGTTGATAACCAGGATTTAAGCCTCATAAATACATTGGTATTTTTTCTACAGTACAGTAACATATAAATGGTAAAAAACAATACATTTCAATTTAATACATTTGCTTTAATAAATACTGACTCCAGCCGCAGCAAAGCAGTAAGTCACCACGACAACAAATGTCTTTTGAGAACGATAAAGATCAATATTCCCTACAGACTTTCATTACCGTTTAAAAAAAACATAAAAAGCAGCACTCACGCCCGGCATATAGCATTTACAAAATAGATGTGGCGATAATGACCATACATGCATAAATTGCATTTTTTTAGCTGAAAATTTAAGAATTCAGTTTAATTTATAAATTAAATATGTTTATTATTATAAATAAAAATCATAGATTCAAACAGTTGGACATTCTTATAACACATCTAACAGTTTAGCAAAAAATTGATAGCATCATATTATTTTATATCAAATAATATGCATAAATAAATAAAATAGGAACCAAGACAAAATAAAAGGAGAGAGAGTCAAATGGTGATCGTCAACGCAATAATCAAACCTTCACAGGGGAATGAAAAAAAAGTCGAAAAAATTCTAAGATCCCTGATCCCCAAAGTGGAAAAAGAAGAACGGACACTTATCTACGATTTGTACCGCTCTAAATCTGAGCCATGCACTTTTTTCTTTTATGAATGCTACCCTGATCAACAGGCTCTTGATTCCCACTCTGCCCAGCCGTACCTTCAGGAGCTTGGAGGCAGACTTGAGGGACTGTTAAGGGAAGATAACTTTGTTGAAGTTTTTGAACTGCTGGATAGAATCCAGAAATAGAAAAACAGACAGAAATTAACTCATCCCCGAAGACATTTTAAAGCGGGACATTGTTCACAAAATTGAACAATGTCCCGCTATTTTTTTCCCGCAAGCCCCGCCAGTCAACGCTCTTTATAATTTTCCCTATAAAAAAATATTAAATATCAATATATTACACAAAAAAAGGTCCCAAAAGGACACAGTGATTCAATTTTGTTGCATTTTATCGCCTATTTTTTTTACCCCTCATTGACTTATTATGCCATGGTTGACATAAAAAATTTAAACAAGGCTTGAGACTAAATCTAATCAGCCTGTTTTTTACTGAAATTTAAGGATATTTTAAATTTAGTTTTCAAATATCCCTGAATATCAGAACGGAAGGTGAAAACATCTAAAAAAGGCTTTTTTGAGATGAAGAAATTCATACCTGTGGAAGAAGCGGTCGGCATGGTGCTCTGTCATGATATGACCAGAATAGTCCCCGGAGAATTCAAGGGAAGAGCATTTAAAAAGGGACATGTCATCACTAAGGAAGACGTTCCGCAACTCAAAGACATCGGCAAGGAACACATATACGTTTTAACTCTTGACGATGAACATGTGCATGAAAATGAAGCAGGAATAAGAATAGCCACAGCTGCTTCGGGAAAAGGCATCGAACTCTCCGAAGTCTGTGAGGGAAGGGTTAATTTTCATGCCAGTCATGACGGTCTTTTAAGAATCAATGTTGAGGCTCTGCACTCCATCAACAATATTGAAGACGTCGTTATTTCCACCCTGCATACCAACCAGTCCGTCAAAAAAGGACAGGCAGTAGCCGGAACAAGGATAATACCTCTTGCTACTGATGAAGGTAGAATAAAAAAAGTCGAAGAACTCTGTCTTCAGAGCTATCCCATTGTGGATGTGCTCCCATTCAAGCATTTCAATGTCGGAGTTGTTACTACGGGAACCGAAGTATACACCGGCAGAATCCAAGATAAATTTGGTCCAGTAATTCGCGAAAAATTTGAGGCCCTCGGCAGTACGGTCATACATCAGGAGTTTGTTTCCGACGATTCCGAAATGACAGTCGCCGCAATTCACAAACTTCTTGATTCCGGGGCGGACATGATTGTCTGTACCGGAGGGATGAGCGTTGATCCTGACGATCAGACTCCAGCTTCCATAAGAGCTGCCGGAGGAAAAGTTGTCACTTACGGATCCCCGACTTTCCCAGGTGCCATGTTCATGCTCGCATGGATTGGCAAAATACCGGTTCTCGGTCTTCCCGGCTGTGTAATGTACCACAGGGCGAGCATTTTCGACCTGGCGGTTCCGCGCATTCTGGCCGGATTAGAAGTCACGAGGGAAGATATCACATCCATGGGTCACGGCGGCTATTGCGCAACATGCAAGGTCTGTCGTTATCCGATCTGCCCGTTCGGAAAATAGGCCCGTGGACAAAGGAGTTGATTCTATCAACTCACCAACAACCAAAATCGGCTCAGGAGGATCTTAATGATCACCAAAAAACTCTACGTCAACGGTATTGAGCACAATGTTTTGACCGAAAACACTGAAACGCTCGCTAACGTTATTCGTAAAAATCTCGGGTTGACCGGAACAAAGGTCGGCTGTGGCGAAGGACAGTGCGGTGCTTGTAGTGTAATCATGAACGGCAAGCTCATCCGTTCCTGCGTTACCAAAATGAAACGTGTTCCCGATGGAGCTGCTATCTGCACAATTGAAGGTATCGGAACTCCTCTGAACCTTCATGCTATCCAGATGGCATGGATGCTCCACGGCGGCGCACAGTGCGGTTTCTGCACACCCGGATTCATCGTTTCCACAAAAGCTCTTCTGGAAGCAAACCCGGACCCCACCCGTGAAGAAATTCGCGACTGGTTCCAGAAATACCGCAACGTTTGCCGTTGTACCGGTTATCAGCACCTCGTAGACGCTGTTCGTGACGCAGCAGATGTTATCAACGGCAGAAAAGCCATTGAAGATCTTGCCTACCAGATGCCGAAAGACGGAAAAGTTTTCGGAACAAGACAGCCCCGCCCGAGCGCAGTCGCCAAGGTTACCGGAACCTGGGACTTCGGTGGTGATACCGGACTCAAAATGCCCGATGACACCCTGCAGTGCGCACTCGTACAGGCTGAAGTTTCTCACGCCAACGTTATTTCAGTTGACACAACCGAAGCTGAAAAAATGCCCGGCGTTTTCAAAGTTGTTACCGCTAAAGACGTTAAAGGTAAAAACCGCATCACCGGTCTGATCACCTTCCCCACCAACCTTGGTGATGGTTGGGAACGTCCTATCCTCGCTGATAAAAAGATATTCCAGTATGGTGACGCAATAGCTATCGTCTGCGCAGACACAGATGCACACGCTAAAGCAGCAGCCAAAGCTGTTAAAGTTGAACTTGAACAGCTTCCTGAATACATGAGCGCTCCTGCAGCTCTTGCTGAAGACGCCATTGAAATTCACCCCGGCACACCTAACGCATACTATCTGCCTAAGATCGCCAAAGGTGAAGACACCAAACCTATCTTTGAAAAAGCTGATGTAACAATCGAAGGCGAATACTACACCAGCCGCCAGCCTCACCTCCCCATCGAACCTGATGTAGGTTATGCCTACTTCGATGATAACGGTAAGCTCTTCATCCATTCAAAATCAGTTGGTATCCATCTCCATCTGCTTATGATTGCTCCCGGTCTCGGCCTTGAGCCTGATCAGCTTGCTCTGGTTCAGAACAACGCCGGTGGTACTTTCGGATACAAATTCAGCCCGACCATGGAAGCTCTCCTCGGAGCAGCAGCAATGGCAACCGGCAGACCTGTATTCCTGCAGTACAACTATGCACAGCAGCAGAACTACACCGGTAAACGTTCACCATTCTGGTCTACTGTAAAATATGCAGCAAACAAAGATGGTAAAATCCTTGCCATGGAAACCGACTGGACATGTGACCACGGTCCTTACTCAGAATTCGGTGACCTGCTTACTCTTCGTGGCGCACAGTACATCGGTGCCGGTTACGACATCCCCAATATTCGCGGTGAAGGCCGTTGCGTAGCAACCAACCACTGCTGGGGTGCAGCTTTCCGTGGTTACGGTGCTCCTGAATCCGAATTCCCCTCTGAAGTTCTCATGGACGAACTCGCAGAGAAACTCGGAATGGATCCCCTCGAACTGCGTTATGTAAACTGCTACCGTGAAGGATCCACCACTCCTACCGGACAGGTTCCTGAAGTTATCTGCCTTCCTGACATGATCGACGCTATACGTCCTTTATATAAAGAAGCTAAAGAAAAAGCAGCTGCTAACTCAACTGATACTATTAAACGCGGCGTAGGTGTTGCAATCGGTGTTTACGGTGCCGGACTTGACGGCCCTGATACCGCTGAAGCAAACATTGAACTCAACCCCGACGGAACTGTAACCCTGTACAACGCATGGGAAGATCACGGTCAGGGTGCTGATATGGGTTCACTCGCAACAGCACACCAGGCTCTGAGACCTCTCGGACTGCTGCCTGAACAGATTCATCTCGTAATGAACGACACCAGCAAATGCCCGAACTCCGGTCCTGCCGGTGGTAGCCGCAGCCAGGTTATGGTTGGTCAGGCTATCCGCGTAGCTTGTGAAATGCTGCTTGAAGGAATGCGTAAACCTTCCAGTGGTAGATTCCGCACTTACGATGAAATGATTGCCGAAAACATTCCTGTTTTCTACGAAGGCAGCTGGACTCAGCCTGCTAACGATTGTGACGAAAACTCACAGGGTAATCCTTTCGCCAACTACATGTACGGACTGTTCCTCGCCGAAGTTGCCGTTGATATCACCACCGGTAAAACAAAGGTTGAAGGAATGGCATGTGCCGCTGACGTAGGTGAACTCGCCAACGAACTGATTGTTGACGGTCAGATCTACGGTGGTCTTGCTCAGGGTATCGGCCTCGCACTTACCGAGGATTACGAAGACCTTAAGAAGCATGCATCCATGAAGGGCGCAGGTATCCCCTACATTAAGGATGTTCCTGACAACATGAAGATCATATACTGCACGCACCCCCGTCCTGACGGACCGTTCGGTGCTTCCGGTGTAGGTGAAATGCCTCTTACCGCTCCTCATGCAGCTATCATCAATGCGATAGCTCAGGGTTGTGGAGCTCGTGTAAGGCATCTGCCTGCAAGACCTGAAAAAGTTCTTGCAGCTCTCAAAGGCTAAGCCTGCCGCATAAGCTTGATTATAAAGGGCAGGTGCTATGCGCCTGCCCTTTTTTGCTAAGAATCTAAAAATTTATAAAATTTCTGCCGAATAATATTTTATAGCTTTCCACAATTTAAAATCGGTTAAAGTAAAATATAAACTAAACCTCGACCATGATCTAAAAATAATTTAATCATTTTGAATGTAAGAGAGTCAAAATACATTTATTTTATATGCTTAAATGTACATCTTACAAATTAAGGCATAAAGCGCATCAATAGTCTTTTAAAGCTTCATTAAAAAATGTTGGGAAAATTATGGAACAAAGTGAATTAAGAGAGCTTGAAGCAACTTGTATTCAGGAAGAACGGGCGCAGTGTATTGCCGCATGTCCCATTCATGTTGATGTAAAATCCATGATGGCCTGTATCGCCAAAGGTGATATCAAAGGTGCCCGAAAAATTTTGGACAGGACAATGCCCTTTCCCGAAATCCTCGGCAGGACCTGTGACCAGCCATGCCTTGAATCATGTGTGAGAAGCAATGCCGGCGGAAGTCTATGCATCGGTTCAATTGAAAGATTCTGTATAGAAAATTCAACAGAAGCCATTAAACCACCCAAGCTGCCTGCAAAAGACGGTAAAATTGCTATCATCGGCTGTGGCCTGAGTTCCATGACAGCTGCTCTTGATCTTGCCAGAAAAGGAAGAAATTCTACAATTTTCACTGGTGACAGTTTTCCGGGCGGCCCTCTTAACAATCTGCCGGAATCCATACTGCCGGCAGAGACTCTGACCAAGGCTGTCGGACTGCTTGAATCACTCGGAGTAGTTCTGGACAGGGATAAAAATATTGATGCCAATGAATTTAAATCTATAGTTAATGATTTTGACGCTGTAATTATTGAGCTTGATTTTCGGGGTATTGAAGATTTCAGTATTGATATTGATAAAATTGACGAAGTCACACTCCAGATAGAAGATAAAATATTCGCAACCGGCCAGAAATTAAGCGATAGATTTTCTCCAATGAAGCAAGCTGCCAGTGGACGCAGGGCCTGTTCTTCAGTGGACAGATTCCTGCAAAACGCTTCACTGACGTCACTTAGAGAAAAAGAAGGACCATACAAAACAAGACTCTACACCTCTACAGAAGGCGTTGAAGATATTATTCCTGTGCTGCCTTCGGCCTCAATATACACTGAAGAGGAAGCTAAAAAAGAAGCTTCACGCTGTCTGCTTTGTGAGTGTATGGAGTGTGTCAAACACTGCGAATTTTTGCAGTATTACAAAGAATATCCTAAAAGATATGTCCGCAAGATATATAACAATCAGGCAATAGTCACCGGAACAAGACAATCAAATAAAATGATAAATTCATGCTCCCTCTGCGGTCAGTGTGAAGTTGTCTGTCCCAATGATTTTTCCATGGCCAATGTCTGCCTTGACGCTAGAAGATACATGATAGGCAAAGGTCACATGCCGCCTTCTGCTCATGAATTCGCTTTACTTGATATGGAATTCAGCCGTGGTGAACATTTCTCCATGCTCAAGCATGAGCAGGGAAAAGACAGCTCTGAATATCTGTTTTTCCCCGGTTGCCAGTTATCCGGTTCAGACCCAGCTGTTGTGGAAAAGCTTTACAGCCATCTCTGCTCTACTCTGAGCGGCGGGGTCGGACTTATGCTGGATTGCTGCGGCATACCAGCCCATTGGGCCGGACGGCAGAGCGATTATGATGCAATCAAAGCTGAACTTATGGAAAAAATATCCGGCATGGGTTCTCCTGTCATTATCACAGCCTGCGCCACTTGCTATGATTCTTTCAGCAGAGAATTTCCTGAACTTAAGACTGTTTCAATATGGGAAATACTTGATGCCGAAGGATTGCCGGAGACTAAGTCCGACATGCCTGCACAGACGTTCAGCATAAGTGATCCTTGTACGGCTCGCCACCATCGCGGAGTTCAGGATGCAGTAAGAAATGTGGCTGCAAAACTCGGCTTCAAACTTGAAGAACCGTCAAATACCAGAGAAATGACAGACTGTTGCGGATTCGGCGGCCTGATGTTCAATGCCAATCCTGATCTGGCTGACAAAACAGCAAAGAGAAAAGCCGACCGTACTGAAAACGATATTCTGGCCTACTGTGCTATGTGTCGTGACAATCTGGTAGCCTCAGGCAAAAAAACAGCCCATCTTCTGGAATATATTTTTCCTGATGAAAATCAGAAAATTGATCCGCTTGAAAGACCTAATCCCGGTTTTTCCATGCGTCAGGAAAACAGATCACGCTTGAAAAACAACCTTCTGGAAAAAATCTGGAAGGAAGAGCCTATTACAATGCCCGAGTACTCATCTGTGAAATTAGTTATAAGTGACGAAGTAAGAGACCTGCTTGAGAAAAGACGTATACTCGATCAGGACATCCAAAAAACAATTCTGGCATGCGAAAACAGCGGTAGAAAACTCAGCAACCCCAATGACGAATACTTTCTGGCCTCACATCGGCCTGTCAGGGTTACATACTGGGTTGAATACAAACCTGTCGATGGCGGGTACGAAATAAGAAACGCATACAGCCATAGAATGATCCTCCCGGAGGACTATAATGACTAACCTATCATTTGCCGAAGATACAGATTGGCGCTGCTGCAAATGCGACAAGGAACTAAAACCCATAAGTACAGAGGTAAAATATCTCAACTCTGTATTTAAAGTTGACCTTATGCGCTGCCCCGAATGCGGATTCACTCTTATACCGGAAGAACTGGCCACAGGTAAGATGTTTGATGTGGAACAGCTTCTGGAAGATAAATAAGCCTCACGCTGAAAAAACAGCATGACTGATGCTTTATATGAACGCCGTGAAATGCTTGATATCACCGGTGGAACCCTGCGTCCCGGAGGGACGGAGCTGACTCGCCGGGCTCTTGAAATCTGCCGGTTTAAGAAAGGTGAAACCATTCTTGATCTTGGCTGCGGGCCCGGAGCCACTTCCAGCCTGATGCGTGAGGAATTCGGTCTTGTGCCGCTGGCCCTCGACTACTCTGCGGACATGCTCAAACAGGCCGGAGAGACAACTCGCGGCCTTAAAAAAGTACAGGCTTCCGGAACATCGCTGCCCTTTCGCACTGAATCTCTGAAAGGAACAATCAGCGAATGCGTGCTTTCACTGACAGAGGATATAGACACTACTCTATCGGAAATATCCCGCGTCACAGAGCATGGTGGAGAACTTATCCTAAGTGATATTTATTCAAGAAATGCAAGCGCACCGGAAACAAAGCTTGAGGTGACCTGTTGCTTCAATGGGGCCAAGGCTCTTGGCGAAATAGAAAAAAGCGTTACTTCCAACGGCTTTAAAATAATTCTTATGGAAGATCATACCCAGCGTCTCAAACAGCTGGCAGGTCAGATTATTTTCAGCATGGGCAGCCTTGAAAAATTCTGGGCTCTGTTCATGGGAAAGGACAAAGCTGCCGGGGCGTGCAGCGCCGTAAAAAAAATGATGCCGGGATACTATCTCATCATAGCTGAAAAGGAATAGATATGGATGATACCAGCTTAAAAATTATGCAGCTCAGCGCACAGGGATTCTGTTGCAGTCAAATGATGATCATGATGGCTCTTGAAGATCAGGGTGAAGAAAATCCTGCACTGGTCAGATCAATGTCCGCTCTGTGTCAGGGAATCGGACAGAGCGGAGGAATATGCGGAGCTGTCAGCGGTGGAGCGTGCGTCCTTGGACTATATGCGGCAAAAGGCAGTCCTGATGAAGAGGAACATGAAAAATACAAACTCATGGTCTCAGAATTAATGGATTGGTTTGAAAACATGACTTCCGACGAATACGGCGGAGCAACATGTGACGCAATAACAGGCGGAGCAAATGTTCCTGAAATGGGAATATGCGGAACTATTGTGGAAAGAACCCGCAATAAAGTTCTCGAACTTCTAGCTGAAAACGATATCGATCCAACAGTCCCTAAAGGTAGTGAGAATGCGTTCTGATTCAGAAAAAGTTGATTCTGTAACAGAAAGTCTATGTCCGCACTGTTTAAAAGTGCTCAAAGCTGAAAGAATATCTGAAAATGGAAATATCTATCAGTTGAAGACCTGCCCGGAGCATGGGACATTTAAAACAGTTATCTGGCGCGGCGAACCTGAATTTTCAAAATGGAAAAGACCTAAAAAACCATCGGCACCACTTAAAGTTTTAACTGCGAGCGACAAAGGATGCCCCTTTGACTGTGGCCCCTGTGCAAGACATGGCCAGCACACCTGCACTGCTCTCATAGAAATAACCTCGCGCTGTAATATGTCCTGCCCCATCTGTTTTGCCGATGCCGGACAGGATGCTGCAACCGACCCTTCACTTGAAAAACTGAATTCTGTTTTTGACACAATTTCCGAAGTCGGTGGCAAGTGCAACATCCAGCTTTCAGGTGGAGAGCCGACAGTCCGAAGTGATCTGCCGGAAATAATAAAAGCTGCCCGTGATAAAGGTTTTGATTTTGTTCAACTGAATACAAACGGAATCAAACTTTCTGAAACTCCGGAATACGCATTGAAATTAAAAAAGGCCGGACTTTCATCTGTCTTCTTACAGTTTGATGGCACGGATGACAGAATTTATCGCCGGATAAGAGGCCGCGACCTAGTTGAAATAAAATATCAGGCAATCAAAAACTGCGCTGCTGCTGGTCTTGGAATAGTTCTCGTTCCAGTTCTTATCCCCGGCATAAATGTTGATGATATCGGAAACATAATCAAAGCCGGAATAGAGTATGCTCCTGCTGTCCGCGGGGTACACTTTCAACCCGTGAGTTATTTCGGCAGATATCCTGAACCGCCTTCAGATTCTGATAGAATCACATTGTCAGAAGTTATCTCGCAGTTGGAAGCACAGACCAATGGGATGGTTTCAAAAGATAATTTTCAACCACCCGCCTGTGAGCATTCCCTATGCTCTTTTCACGGAAATTTCATGATCAGATATGATAATACTCTGAAACATCTTGGCGGCTCGAAAAACCGTCAATGCTGCAGCACCGGAGAGCCCGGAAAAAATATTCCCACAGCAAAGGAAGGACACGATAAAAGTGTCGCCTTCACGGCCCGGCAGTGGTCTGCACCGGTTATCGGCAGATTCGATAAAGCAGAGGCTGTTGATGATTTCGACCGCTTTCTGGAACGGGCCAAAACACATACATTCTCCATCTCGGCGATGGCTTTTCAGGATGTCTGGAATATAGATCTTGAAAGGGTTCGCGGATGCTGCATCCATGTTGCGACAATGGATGGCAGAATGATTCCATTCTGTGCCTATAACCTTACTTCCGCTTCCGGCAAGCCGCTGCACAGGAAATAGAATGATTGCCAGAACTCCGCTTGATGCAATGACCGCAGCAACAATCCCCGGTCTTACAACAGATATTCCGACCGGAACGGACATTGAGCAGGAACAGCTACGCCTTTTGCGGAACCTTATCGATTATACCCAAAAAAACAGCCCCTACTACCGGGATAAATTGAAGGATATTGAGCCTGAATTTATAAAAAACAGGCAGGATATACAAAAACTCCCTTTTACAACTAAAGGCGACATAAGAATGCACAACAGTGAAATGCTGTGTGTTTCAAATGACGATATTGCCAGAATTGTAACCATAAAAAGTTCCGGGACCACAGGAAAACCAAAAAGGCTGTATTTTACGGAAGAGGATATCCGACTCACATTCAACTTTTTCAGCGGTGGAATGATGACCATGGTTGATCCGGGAGATAAAGTTGTTATCCTGCTTCCGGGAGATACCCCCGACAGTACCGGAGACATTCTCAAAAAAGCGTTGGAAGCAAAAAATGTCAGTGCCAAAACTTTTGGTCTGGCTCCTGATCCCTACGCTACAATTAAAATTTTGGAAGAAGAAAAACCCCAATGTATCGTCGGCTTCCCTGTTCAACTCTTTGCAGCCTCAAGGGTCGATACTGAAAAAAAAATCCCGGCAGAAAATATAAAATCACTGTTGTTGTGCTCCGACTATATTCCGGACGTTATTGTTAATGAACTTGAATCCGCATGGAATTGCGAAAATTTTATCCATTACGGAACTGTTGAGACAGGGCTTGGTGGAGGTGTGGAATGCTCAGCCCACTGCGGCACACACCTGCGGGAAACCGACCTGCTTTTTGAAATTGTTAATCCGCTGACTGGTGAACCCCTTCCCTACGGTACGGAAGGTGAAATAGCCGTGACCACCCTGACGAGAAAAGGTATGCCCCTGATCAGGTACAGAACCGGAGATATCGCAGCCATGTATAATGAGACCTGCCCCTGCGGAAGCAGCCTGCGCCGGCTTAGTAAGGTCAGCGGCCGTTTTGAAAACAAATTGAAACTTGAGTCAGGTTCCCAACTTTCATTAAGCATGCTTGACGAAAGCATATTTAAAATTCCCGGTGTTGTTGATTTTGATATTGAAATTTCTGACACTGACGGCAGTGAATCAATAAAAATAGAAGCAAGCACTGTTCGAGGATTTGAAAACAGCTGTGCTCCCAAAATTCACGAAAACCTTGCCGACTTAAATATTTTCGGATCAACAGAAATTAAAATAAATTGCAAACCAGCTGGCTGTGTCAATCCGGCCAAAAGAATCATAAAAGATAATAGACAAGGATCAAAAAAATGAAAGAACTGTCTGAAAAAATTTGTGAATTTCTGGAAGAAGGCGAAGATCTGGCTCTGGCCACAATTTGCGAACAATCCGGCTCGACTCCAAGGTCTGCCGGAGCAAGAATGCTCATTAAAGCTGACGGCAGTTTTTTCGGAACTATAGGCGGCGGACTTGTTGAAGCACTTGTTCAAAAAGAAGCTGCAAACGTTTTTAAAAGCTGTCAGTCAATCAAAAAAGCTTTTGATCTCAGCAACAAAGACGCAGCCGTCTCTGATATGATCTGCGGTGGTAACCTTGAAGTAATCATAGAATACATTCCTGCCTGCCCCAAAAATCTGGAAGCTTTCAGGCTCATACGCGATTCCCTCATTGAGGGACGCAGAGTGATGCTGTTTTCAGGAACATCCAGCGGAAACAACTTTCACTTTGCCGTTGCCGGTGCAGAGGTCCGCGGAGAAGTCCCCGGCAGTGATCCTGCTCCGTACATGGATATTAAAAACATTCCAGTCGGGATTCCCAGAGTTATAGAAAAAGATGGAACGCAATTTATGGTTGAGGCTTTTGCTCCTTCCGGATGTCTGTTTCTTCTAGGCGCAGGGCATGTTTCACGCTGTACTTCACAGGCGGCCTCCAAGGTTGGATTCCACCTGACAGTTATTGATGACCGCGAAGAATTTGCAAACCGGGAAAGATTTGAAGAAGCGGACCGCATCATAGTTCCTGACAACTTTGAAAACTGCCTTAAAGATTACGTTATTGACAGGGACAGCTACCTTGTTATCGTAACCAGAGGACATGTCCACGACAGAGATGTGTTAAAACAGGCTCTTGAAACAGATGCCGGTTATATCGGTATGATAGGCAGTCACAAAAAGCGTGATGCCATCTACAAAAATCTTCTTGAAAACGGCACACCGCAATCAGCAATTGATCGGGTCCACAGTCCCATCGGAATTGAGATAGGAGCCGAAACACCTGAAGAAATAGCTGTAAGCATTGTTGCCGAACTAATAGCCCACAGGGCAGAATCGAGGAAAAATGCTTCCTGACATTTCCGCAATTATATTGTCGGCCGGATACTCTTCCCGCATGGGAAAAGCAAAGGCCCTGCTGCAACTTGGTGATCAAAGTGTTCTCGAAAGAGTTGCCGAAAATTTTAAAATTAACGGCATTGAAGCGGTAACAGTTGTTACCGGGCATCACCGGGAAGGCGTGGAAGAAGAATCTTCCAAACACGGATTAAAAACTGTCTTCAACCCTGATTACGATCAGGGCATGTTTTCCTCGGTCAAAACCGGAGTAGCCGCCCTGCCTGAAAAATGTTCTGCATTTTTCATAACTCCTGTCGACCACGCTCTATTCCGCAGAGGGACAGTAAAACTCGTTCTCAAAGCTTTTGAAAATAATGAATATGATATAATTTTTCCATGCTTCAAAGGTAAACCGGGACATCCGCCACTAATATCAAGTGCAATAATCCCTAGAATTCTGGCACATGACGGCAATGGTGGATTACGGAAAGTTCTTGAAGATTATGCCGCTGAATTCCCGGATAAAATTCTCAACCTTGAAGTACCGGACAAGCATATTCTTTTTGATATGGATACCCCTGATCTTTATGCAGAAGCCCTCCGGGTACTGCCTAAAATCGATATTCCTGATAAAGACGAGTGCGAGATTATACTTAACGATGTCTGCAAGGTGCCTGAAAAAGGTCTGGCCCATGCCAGACAGGTTGGCAAAGTGGCCATGCGCATCGGCCATGAGCTAAAATGGCACCGGGATCACGGGCCTGATCTTTCAATGATTTATGCCGGAGCCATACTACACGATCTTGCCAAAGGCAGCCCGAAGCACGAGCAGGAAGGCGGAAGAATCCTGAGTGAACTGGGATTTGACAGAATAGCAGATATAGTTGCCGCACATAGAGATGTTTATCTGAAAGACGGCAGAAGCGTAGCTGAAAAAGAAATAGTCTATATTGCTGATAAGCTTGTGCGGGGAAGCCAGTTTGTCAGTGTGGTCTACCGTTTTGAAGATAAAATGAAAATTTTCAAAGACGATGCTGAAGCTGTTTCCGCAATAAAACGCAGACTCGGCAATGCCCTGAGAGTTAAAGAATCTATTGAACACGAAACAGGAAAAATTCTGGAAGACCTGAGCCTTGAAGACGGGATATAAGATGAATGAAAACAAAAGTCTGATACTACTGATGCGCCATGGTCAGATACCACAGTTTTCACCGCGCCGTTACATAGGAAAACAGGACTTTCCGCTTGATGAAACGGGTCTGGATCAGGCCCGTAAGACCGGGCGTTATCTTGCTGAATTAAATATAGACCGGGTTTTCTGTTCAAATTTATTGCGCACCCGCCAGACCGCGGAACTGGCCAGACCGGACTTCAAAAATAAAATCACCCAGATTGATGGGCTACAGGAAATTGATCTAGGTCTCTGGGAAGGTCTGACCAAACAGCAGGTCATGGCCGACTATCCGTCAGAATATGAAGAAAGGGGTCTAAATATGAGAAGCTACAGAACCCCTGAAGGTGAAAGCTTTGCTGACGTGCAGCAACGCGCTTTTAATGCCTTCCATAAAATTGCGGAAATAGGTGGAACATCTCTGGTTGTAGCTCATGGAGGCGTCAACCGCACAATTCTGTGCCATCTGCTTGGCATGGATTTAAATAACCTTTTCAAAATAGACCAGCAATACTGCGGTATAAATCTGATTTCAAAGACATCTAAAGGTTATACAGTCCACTCAGTTAACTGGCGCGCTCCGGAACTGGCTTTTACTTCTGATTAAATTCTATAAATCTGAGATAATCTAAACTAATACCCGATATTTTTTATTACATTCACCCGCGTTGAATATTAATAACTATATTTATAACGCCAAAAATATCTTCATAGATTTTATTACTATCAAAAACCATGACACCAGCCTCTATTTTATAAGAAAAAATAGACTCTCCAGAATGCATATTTTTCTAAATACGATCTAAACCTGCCTGCCCTTACATTTATGCAGTTCTACAAATTTTATTTACTACTTATTTTATTTCCCCTACATTTTTAATAAAAGTCTCCATATAGTTACATCAGGGGCTGAAAAGTCAGCAATTAACCTGATTGTAACAAAAGTGTTTCACTTCTGGAAACTCATACTGCTAGAAACCTTGATTCGCTATATTTTAAACGCGAACAGGGTGTTGTTTCAAACACTCTACCCCAGCAGGAGGACACCATGAGCAGGGAAGCCAAAATAGAGAAATACGTTAAACCGGAAGAAGTACCCGTTTTTTTACGCAGCCTTGCTGACGCCATTGAAAATGGAGCCGAAGGAGAAAACGCATACCTCTCAGTAATTGAAGGGTTTCAGCGTCTTAAGATGAGCATAAAAAATGAATTTGGTCAGACCAGCATAAGAGTCAAAGCAAAGCCTCCCAAGCTAAAAGAACAACCTGATGAGCTACCAGCTGAAACTGATGAAAATAGTGTCCTTGAAGGAAAACCTGCATATAAGAAACTTAAAAAAAGAATGAAGTCGGCCTTCAAACTTATTTTTAAAACAATACATGAAGGCAATCTTCCCCCGGACGAAGCTGTGAAGCAGTTTATTGAAGATTCGCGCCTCATGGTCACTTATGAAGGCTACGGTGATGAGTACTACGAAGAATATTCCAATGCTGTGGATAACTTTGAAAAAATATATCAATCGGAAGACCTTGAAAAAATGCATGAAGCCTGCGACGCTCTGAACAATATCAAAGCTCATTGCCATGCAAAATATGACTGAAATTTTAAGCCGGTAACCGTAGAAAATAACCCGCTTGAAATTTGTCCCGCCATAAAAACCTTTTCAGACCGCTTTCAAAAAAGGTATTCTGAAAGGCAGACAGATAAATCAGACCGGTTTTATTCAAGGGCTTCCTACTCTGCCGGCCATTCAAGAAGCCGCAAAATAATAAAAATGGACTTTAGAAAAGCTATGAACAGTAATCAGGAAATTATTTGCGCCAATCAGGATGATCTCACCATAGATCCTGAAATATCAGATAGTGAAAAGCAGATTTTCATGGATGTAACCTCGACGGAACTTGCAGACTGGCAGGTTGAACAGGTTATTGTGCCTGGAAAAACCTATCCCAGACACGAAAGAATCCTTGCAACTCACTGGCATCCGGAATTCGTTCCCATGGACCTTATCGGTAAAAGGGTTGATGCCATGTTTCCCAATAAACAGGATGAGCTGCTTATACCTACCCAGCATAATGAAATCCTCAGCTGGGGACCATATTCAGGAGTGGAAGTTGACTGCTATGCCAGCGGATTCAATCAGAAAGTCCAGTTGCTGCTCCATTTTGAAAATGCCAGAGTGGAAAATGCCCATGTTCTGAAATCCATGTTATCGCACACTTTTAAGTATCGCTCCTCGCAGCTTTTCGAATTCATTAATGCCATAATTTCTCCTAACGATACCATAATCGGTCAAGCGGCAAGACAATCCGGTGCTGACGAGGTTCTTGTTGATTTCGTGAGAGCCTATGTCACTAAAATTCAATCCATGCTTGATGAATCATGGAATACGATTAATCGCTCTGCAATCAAAAACAAATTATTGAAAAATTATTTTGATGCCTTGCGCCCTGTTTACGGGGATACACTGATAAACCGTGCTCAAGCTTACCTGAAGGCGGTAAAAAAACTTGTTAAAGTTAATTTTTCTCTCAAATATTTTTACCGTGCAACCGAAGTAATCGAAGAAACAAGGGCTCTTGGCGGATGCGTGATAATACCTCATCCTGAAGAATTCTGGCCTATTCTTCTTGCCGGTTATGACGTTGACGGCATTGAAGTCTGGAACCCGCAATCCCAGAGATATACTGAATTTTTAATTTCTGTTGTGGATCAGCAGAACGCAAACCGTAATCCCAAAGACCGGAAACTTCTCATAATGATGGGCGACGACTGCCACATGAGTGAAAAGACAAAGCCTTTAGCAACACAGGATAAAGTTAAAGCTGCAAGGGAAATAGGTCTTCAGCCTGCGTGGGATGATTTAAGCATCCGTAAAAAACTGGTGCTGGCAGGCATAGATCGTCAGGGAGTTATGGATGAATACCGGGAGCGTCTGGCTGGATAACATCTTAAATTCACAAAATTAGGATAGTGATTAAACGCCCGCACCGTTTTTTCATGCAAACTTAATATGTTTGATACATTTCATATTTTAAATACGGCTATGTTTTTTGAAATGGTCAATCCTGAAAAGCAAGAGATTCAAATTTTCAGGCAAGCAGAGGAGCTCACCAAGAATGGCAACAGAAGAAAAATTTAATTTTGACTCTCTACAGGATTCTCAATCCATAGGTAGATTTCTGGAGTCACTGATTGAAGGTTTTCACAAGGGGAAAATAAGCCTGTCCACGGATGGAGAGGAAATAGACCTCATTCCATGCGGACTGCTGAATTTCACAGTCAAGGCTAAAAAGAAAGATGATTCCAGCAAATTATCTATAAAAATAAGCTGGAAAGAAACAAATCAGAACGGGAAAAGTACTGATCAAACCATAAGCATAAGTTAGGCGAAATGATTACATTTGAGGGATTGGACGAGAATTTTAAATTTATCATTCTTGAGGTCAGCAACCAGCTTTCGGCAACTAGAAACTTTGTTCAGTCGCCGTCACGCTCATTGTTCCGCAAAATAACATCTCGGGATGACTACATAGACAACCTGAAAACAATCATTGAAAACAAATGTTATTCAAGAATCAACTCCGATCCTAATCTTGAAGGACATTATCTCAATAAGATTAGAGCCATACAGGTGATGTGCGTCAACCTTGAGCGCATCGCGGATTACTGTGTAAACATAGTAAACCAGATGGCTTATCTTGATGATAAAAATTTTATTAAACGTTTTGAGTGTCCTGAAGCCTTTGACATCATAGAAGAATCCATCTCACAGATTGAAACCGGATTCAAAAGTCAGGACATGGCGACAGCCCTTGCCATCTGTAAATCTGAAAACCGTCTGGACTCCCTGTACAAAGACAACTTCAACCGGATGATGGCTGAGATGGGCAGTGGTAAAAATATACCCAACCTCATAACAGCACTTTTTATATTCCGGTATCTGGAACGTATAGGAGACTCACTGCTCAACGTGGGTGAAGCCATCATCTTTTCCATTCTCGGAGAACGCATTAAAATTGAGCAGTTTGACTCATTGCAGCAGACTCTGACCAAATCAGGATTTGACGGTTCTTTTTCCGATATAGACTTTCAGGGTATTTGGGGCTCCCGCTCCGGCTGCCGCATCGGCAGGGTTGAAGCAAAAGACAAAGAGTCAACCCCTCCGGTTGCTCAGGGAAGTATCTATAAAGAAGGCAATCTCGATAAGATTCGCAAGGAAAAAGAAAATCTTGAACACTGGGACAAAATGTTTCCCGGTATCGTGCCGGAAGTATTCGGTTTTCACGAAGATAAAAAAGAGCACAAAGGTGCTATGCTGGTTGAATTTCTGCCCGGCTGCACCATAGATACAATGATCCTCACTTCTGATGACAGGGATCTGGAAAACGCTATCTTTATTCTGGAACAGAATCTGCGCCATATATGGACCGAGACTTTAAAATCAGGCCCGTTCCAGACCAACTACATGCAGCAGCTCAAATCAAGGCTTCAGGGAGTTTTTCAGGTTCATCCTGAATTCGACCGCAAGAATAGACGGCTTGGAGATGAAGATATCCAGTCCACAGAAGATCTTATTAACGAGTGTATGGCTGCTGAGAGCTCAGTCCCTGCGCCTTTCACTGTTTTTATTCACGGCGACTTCAACTGCAACAATGTAGTCTACAGCCATGATAATGAACGCATAAGATTCATTGATCTGCATCGCTCAAGAGATTTCGACTATATACAGGATGCTTCTGTTTTTCTTGTTTCAGGGTTCCGCATGCCTGTATTTGAAAAAAACATCCGCGAAAAAATTAACAACACCATTGCAAGGTTCTTCAATTTTATCGGAGAATTCGCAAAAGAAACCAATGACAGAACGTGGAAAGCGAGAATGGCCTTTGCCCTCGCCCGCTCTTTCTATACCTCTGCCCGTTTTGAAATGAACTACGGATTTGCCAAAGAAATGGTTAACCGTTCTATTTTCATTATGGAGATGATCAACAGGTACAGTGGCAACTGGGAAGATTTTAAATTTCAGGAAGACATACTGTATTACTAGGAAGAATTATGAAAATAGGTGTAATCGGAATTAAAGGAGCATGGTCTTCGGAAACTCTTGCCGAAACCGTGGCCCAAAAAACTGGCTCGGAAAAAATGCTTTTCGAGATGGAAAACGTGCGGCTCGATCTGCCATCCGGCAGAGCTTATGCTGACGGAGTCG
Organism: Maridesulfovibrio bastinii DSM 16055; assembly: GCF_000429985.1. Classification (NCBI taxonomy): domain Bacteria; kingdom Pseudomonadati; phylum Thermodesulfobacteriota; class Desulfovibrionia; order Desulfovibrionales; family Desulfovibrionaceae; genus Maridesulfovibrio; species Maridesulfovibrio bastinii. The sequence goes on along the minus strand of NZ_AUCX01000005.1, from coordinate 133,745 downwards.
ACCTTTCTTCTCTCGATGGCCTCATCATCAAAAAAATCGGTAAAAAATATTCTCCTGATCTTCTGGACCGGCTTGAAATGTTACGCATGGTGGAAGGACGGGGAACTAAGATTTTCTCATCCCCGCTAAGCATACTCAGGGTTCTGGATAGACTGACCTGTACCATAACTCTGCAACTTGGCGATATTCCCATGCCGCCGACAACAATCACTGAGGACGTTGATCACGCTCTAAAAGCAGTTGAGGAATATGGTGAGGCTGTTTTCAAGCCGCTCTATACCTCTAAAGCACGAGGAATGTTTGTTCTTAAATATGGTCCGGATGCCAGAAAAGCCATTGAAGAATATAAAGAAAAATACCGCATAATGTACATTCAGAAAACTATAGATCTGAAAGACAGTGATCTGGGCATAGCTTTTCTGGGCGGGGAATATGTAACCACTTATGCCAGATGCAAAACCAATGGTGCATGGAATACTACAACTGTTAACGGCGGCAAATATGCCCCGTTCGATCCACCGGAAGAAATAATTGAAATGGCCCGCAAGGCGCAATCACTTTTCAATCTGGATTTCACCTGCGTGGATGTGGCTCTTACAGATGAAGGACCATTCGTATTCGAAGTCTCGGCTTTCGGAGGATTTCGTGGTCTTCGCGATGCTCGCGGTATAGATGCCGCTGCTAAATATGTTGACTACGCAATGCAAAGGATCAAGGCATAAAAATGAAAAGAAAAGATATTATAAATAATTACCGTGAAAAATATCCAGCTCACTTCGGATTAAATATTGATTTTGACGGCTGCGTAATTGAAGTACAGGTAAATACCAGAGAATTGCAGGAAGAGCTGGCTGATTATTTCAAAGAATTCATTACAGTCAAAAAAGCTGACATTCTTATCACGGCCCATGAATGTCCACCGCAGGACCTCGGCATTGAATATACCGTCAAACAGCCTGATCCGGGAAAAACAAAAATAAAAGAAGAATTTTTTGACCTTGAAGACGGCCGAATTGTCTACAAAAGACTGACAGGAATGATTTTTGTTTTCGGTAATGGTGAAAACGCAGCCATAGGTCCATGTCTGGAAAATTCCAATCAGGTTATCAACTTCATTAACAACCGCTTTATTGAATACATGCTTAATAAAGGATGTTTTCTAGGCCATGCCGCCGGAGTTGAACTTGACGGCAGAGGAATTGCCCTTGCCGGTTTTTCAGGAATGGGAAAATCAACACTGGCTCTGCACCTCATGAGCCTTGGAACAAATTTCATCAGCAATGACAGAGTGATGGTTGATAAAGCTGATAAAGGGCTGACATTTTACGGAGTGGCCAAGCAGCCGCGCATAAATCCGGGAACAGCTCTCAACAACCCTGATCTGCATTGTGTGCTGAAAGACAGTGAAAGGGAAAAATTTCTGACTCTGCCCCCTGATGAACTCTGGAATCTGGAACATAAATATGACGCACTTATTGACCAGTGTTACGGTGAAAATAAATTTCACCTGAGTGCTCCCATGAACGGTCTTGTCATTCTGAACTGGAACAGAGAGGAAAAAACAACCGTAATAAACATAGTGAATCCAGCTGACCGTCAGGATCTGTTACCGGCATTTATGAAATCGACAGGACTTTTTTATCTTCCTGACAGTGACGAAAAACAAAATGACCCGGATATTGCGGCTTATACTGAGCTTCTTTCTGAAACAACCATTATTGAAATATGTGGCGGTGTTGATTTTGAACTGGCTGCAAATGCCTGCCTTGATTTTTTAAAAACCGGAGATCTCAACGGATAAAAATTCCGAGCAGTTGAAAATTTAGATTTAATCAGGATTCGGCAGCAATTTAAAAGGCGTAGTTATGAAAATCAAAATTGAAAAACAGGCAACAGTGCCGGACCCGATAAAACTGGAAAGATACCGCCGAACTCCTGATCTGGGACCGGGAATACTCTTTTTCAGCGGAGGAACAGCATTAAGAGATGTATCTGAAGAGCTTACCCAATATACCTACAATTCAATCCATATAATAACCCCGTTTGACTCTGGCGGAAGTTCGGCCACAATCCGTAAACAGTTCAGCATGCTTGCAGTTGGCGACATTCGTAACAGACTGATGGCTCTTGCCGATAAAAGTATTCTTGGTAATCCTGAAATATTCGAACTCTTCGCCTATCGTCTTCCCAAAGACATGAATAAAGAAGAACTGCGGGCCGAGCTGGAACTTCTAGCCTCAGGAAGGCACAGACTGACCTGTACCATAACGGCTCCCATGCGCAAAATTATCCGCAATCATTTTCTCGAATTCATATCCATAATGGGAGATTTTGATCTGCGCGGAGCAAGCATTGGCAATATAATACTGACGGCAGGCTACCTCACAAACAGAAGGCATCTGGACCCGGTTATATATATTTTTTCAAAACTGGTCGAAGTGCGGGGAATAGTTCGCCCGACGATTAATAAGGATATGCATCTTGCCGCAGAGCTTGAAGACGGCAATATTATTGTCGGCCAGCACCTGCTGACAGGTAAAGAAACCGGCCCCATTAAATCGCCTATTAAAAAAATGTGGCTGGCAAAAACCCTTAGTGATCCGAAACCATGCATGGTTGAAATACGCAATAAACTTAAAGAACTTATAAAAAGTGCTGAAATAATCTGCTACCCTCTTGGCAGTTTCTATTCCAGTGTCATAGCAAACCTGCTGCCCAAAGGCGTAGGAACAGCGGTCAGCCAGAATGGATGCCCCAAAATTTATATCCCCAACACCGGCAATGATCCGGAACTGAAAGGACTGTCGCTGAAAAATCAGATAACAAGACTTTTGTATTACCTGAAAAAAGATAATCCTGAAAAAATAAGAGCCAAAGATGTTCTTAACTTCGTTCTTCTGGATTCTGAGAATGGAATTTATCCCGGAGGGGTGAACAAAGAGGAAATTGAAATTGACGGAATCAGAGTAATAGACTGTAGGTTGATCACTAAGGACAGCTCTCCTTATATTGATTCAACACTGCTGGCTCACGCTCTGCTTTCCCTGACCTGATATAACCGGTAAAAGTCTCATGCAAGGAGTTAAAATGAGCAAAGGAAACAAACTGGAATTCAAGCAGACTCTTGAATTTAAAGAAGCGGTTTCATATCTGGAAGCTCTTCTTGAAAGCTTCAAATCTGGTACAATTGTTGTTCAGAAAGGCGCTGAGGCTATAACCCTTACCCCTTCTGAAACTATCGAAATTGAGATAAAAGCCCGCGATAAAAAAGACAAAGGCAAATTCTCAATGGAAATTTCCTGGAAAGAGCCGGAAGTTCAAAGCGATCAGCTGATTATAAGTTCTACTGAAAATATGGATTGTAAAGACCATTTTCAGGAAGAAAACAACGCTTCTGACGATTAGAAGATATCCTGGCTACAACTTTCAATCCCAACTCAAAATCATGGAAACCCGTTACCCGGATTTCCATGATTTTATTATTTAATTTCTTTTGTTAAGCCCGAAAAAAGGAGCTGTACCGGTGATCCTGAAGAGCGGCTTCACTATAAATGAGCTGATATAATAATTTTCATTCCATGCGGTATCATGTCAGATAGAATTGAAAATAATAACAAATTGCGAGGATTAACCTGATCTTCTGCAATTTTCTATAAAAACAAACCGCAATTATACTTTCAGTGCCGTCACTATCTCCAGAATAATCTTTTACCGGGCTTGCACAGCTTCAGGAAAAAGCTAACATGATGGAAATAATTAAAAACAGCACGGAAACCATAAAAAAGGAACATAATTAAATCCATGATCCCAGTTAAAATTGATTCAGAGCTGTGCAGGCATGACAACCTGTGCGTAAATGAATGTCCGCTCAACGTATTAGAAATAAAAGATGAAAATGGAGTTCCATCCGTTTCAGGCCCTAAAGGCCGCTTCTGTATTAACTGCGGACATTGTGTCGCCATCTGTCCGGCCAATGCGATATCACTGACAGCATTTGATGACAGCAAGGGTATACCTTTCAAAAGAAAAGAGCTGATTTCAGCCGCTGAAGCTGAACTATTTCTCAAGACCAGAAGATCAGTGCGCAAATTCAAACAGGAAGCCATTGATCAGGATAAAATTTCAGAACTTATAAACATATGTTCTTACGCTCCCTCAGGTCATAATGCCCGCCCTGTTTCATGGTCGGTATTAAATTCCAAAGCAGAAATGGAAAAGCTGACAGCAATGGTTATCGACTGGATGGAAGAGACTCTGGAGTCGGATAAAGCTCTGGCCCGTAAACTTTTTCTCAAAGGTATCGTTCGCTCATGCAAAGCAGGTAATGACATTATCTGTCGCAATGCTCCGGCGATAGCTGTAGCCTGGTCACCACTGGCCGGCATTACGCCTGCAAGTGATGCAATAATATCAGCCAGTCATCTGGAACTTGCGGCCCATGCCGAAAACATCGGGGCATGCTGGGCCGGATATGTAACTTTTGCCGCACAGCACAGTCAGCCGATTTGTGACTTCCTTGGGGTTGAAGCAGACAACATGGTCCATGCATCACTGCTTATGGGAAAACCTGCCGTCAAATACTTCAACATTCCTCCAAGACCTGTCCTTGAACCAGAACAGAAAGGTTCAGCTTTAGTTTTCAAAATATAATAACAGCCTTAAAAATTCAGCTGCGAATCAAATCTAAAAATTATTCACAGCTTTTGTGTGCAAAATCCCCCCGCTCTGTATTCAGGCCGGGGGGATTTTTACCATAATTCGTCAGGCTTTTTACCGGGAAGGAAAGCTTTGGCCAGAAATTCAAAGCGAAAAATAATCCACGGCCTTTGCAGCACGGCATCAGGCAATAAATGATACCAGCGATACCCGAGCTTATAATAAAATTCACTGGCTTTGAGCTTGTGTCCGGTCTGTTTTGCAGCCAGCATTGCAGCGTCTCGCTGACATCTTGATGCGGCAACAGTATTAAAAACCCTGTGGTGAAATCCGCGTTGTCGCAAAATTTTTCTTATTCTTCTGTATTCTCGATATCTGGCAATGATATCTGCCACCGAAAAACATGCTCCACACAATAGTCCCAAAAGTACCGCCCCTGTAAAAGTCAGAGTTATATGACGCTCTGCAAGGTATAATTCAATTGAATACAGCAACATGCAGAAAGCGCAAACGAGGCAGAACACTAGCACAATATGCGGCAGGGGGGACGATCTGAAGCAGTCCGAATAAAAAGTGACGATTCCTTTAATCATAGAGAGTCTTCTAACTATTTGAATTGACAAACAACAATTAATATATCAACAAAAATAAAATATATTTTAACTTACTAAATCGAATCTAATAATATACTATTATAATCAAAATGAATATAATTATACCACTTTATAAACTTCGCTAAACCAGAAGCAGAAGGATCTCAGGCAGACATATCCATGTCATTAAGAAAAAAAACTTTTATAATTCTTGCCGTTTCTTTTTTACTGTTCGTTGCAATGGTAACGCTGTCATCTCATTACGTCTTCATTAATAAATTTAAAACCATAGAAAAAAAAGTAGCGTTAAAAAACATTATCCGGGCAAGAGCTGTACTTGATTCAAAGCTGGACTCATTCTCCCAAAAAATTCTTGATCTTGCGGCATGGGACGATACCTATGCTTTTGTTTTAGATGACAATCCTGATTATATAAAATCAAATCTTGGAATTGAAACTTTCAAAAATCAAAATATTTCATGCATTATAATTGCCGATAAAAACGGCAAGGTTATCTGGTCCGGACAATATGACGGCAAATCCGCAAAGCTTGTTCATGCCGACAGCGAAATACTTAAAAACTTACAGTACTACCTGCTCCAGATTAATAAAAATAAAGGGCTAACCGGAACGGAATTAAGCTGGGCTTCCGGTCAGCTATACGTAATAAATTACCATCGAATCACTGACAGTCAGCGCATGAAAGATTCCAGAGGAATCTTTGTCATGGCCAGAGCGATAGATGACCAGTTTACTGAACAACTGCTGTTTGATCCCGATATAAGCCTTGATCTCATTAAAATACCTCAGATAATCAGAGCAAACCCTGAAAAGAAAAAAATTATTCAAGATCTCATCCAAAAACCTGATTTCCCCCGCTCTGCCCTGTTGAAAATCAACTCAGACGAAATAGCAGGATATTCTTTTCTTCCAGATGCCACCCGGAAAGGTGGAGTACTCCTACGCACCAGAAACAAACTCAATATCCTTCATAACGGCAAGAAAGCCATAGAACTTAACGAGATATTATTAATATTTTTCGGCATGGCAGCAGTTCTAGCCGTCATGTTTGTTTTCGAAAAATTATTTTTGCGCAGGATTTCTGTTCTCACGCGACTTATAAGCCAACTGGGAAAATCAAGGAACGAAGATAAAAGTATCATCAAAAAAATTAAAATGGATCAGCATGATGAAATATCTGCTCTTTCATCCTCGATTATAACAGCTGCCAGCGCTCTTCATGAGAACAGAGCCTTTTTGAACACAGTAATTAACTCTATCGAATCAGGTATAATGCTGATTGATCCTGAAGAGCGTAACATACTGCTTTTAAACAATAAAGCTATTGAGATTACAGGATACCAAATAGGGGACAGCCTTGATGCCACTTGCGGCTCAGAAATTGATTTAACTGAAAAAGTCTCCCAGCTCTGCTCGTTCAAAGGAGTAAATGACGAATCGATAGCAACAATGAACAGTCTTTCAAAGGTGACTCAGGATGGGAAGGAACTTATTCTGGTAACCATAACAGATATTTCAGACCTTCTTGAAACCCAGAAATCACTGAAACTGTCTGAAAGGACTTATAAAACGATATTCAGAAATACAGGCACAGCCTGTTTAATGATTGATGAAAACGAACTAATTATTCTGGCCAACCGTGAATTTGCGACAATGTCCGGTTTAAGCCGGAAAAAAATTGAAGGCAAAATGAAATGGTCCAGATTTTTCCACCCCGAAGATGTCGAAAGAATGAAAGTCTACCATCATCTTCGCCGCAAGGAAGAATCACTCGCTCCCAGAAGCTATGAAGCCAGACTCATAGATGGTGAACAACGCATCAGATATATTCAGATGACTGTGGGGATGATGCCTGACGGAACTAACAGCATTGCATCACTACTCGATATAACAACTCAGAAGGAAGCTTCACGCAAACTTAGTTATCAGACTTTTCACGATAGTCTGACCAGCCTCCCCAACCGCTTCCTGCTTATGGACAGAATGGAACAATCCATCAAAGCCGCCCAGCGCGAAAAGAAAATGATCGGAGTTTTTATGATAGACCTCGATCACTTTAAAAATATCAATGACAGCATGGGCCATACCCATGGAGATATTATCCTGAGGCAGGTCAGCCAGAGACTTTCCACAACCTTGAGAAAAAGGGATACACTGGCCCGTTTCGGCGGGGATGAATTTATAATTCTGATTGAAGATGCCAGCCATGAATCCGCCTTTGCCAACGTAGCTTCCAAGCTTCTTGAAACGCTGGCCATACCTTTTACCATTGAAAAAAAAGAAATTTATGTTCAGGCAAGCATTGGTATTTCCATTTTTCCGACCGATGGAACTGATCCGGAAACGCTGATCAAAAATGCCGATCTGGCAATGTACAGATCAAAAGAATCCGGCAGGAACAAGTACAGTCTTTATACTAAAGAGCTGGATATAATTACCAGACAGAAAGTAAAAATAGAACAGGAACTCAGGGCGGCTATTTCAAATCAGGATATCGATGTTTATTATCAGCCGATAATAGACATGAGCACCGGGAAGATAACTAAACTTGAAGCCCTTGCCAGATGGCGTGATTCAAGTGGTAAAATGCGTTCTCCAAATGACTTTATACCGGTCGCCGAAGAAAGCAATCTCATCATCCAGCTTGACCGCATTGTCGCAGTGAAATCGTGCCTTGCAGTAAAACAGCTCAATACTGAAATTGATGAGCCCATAAGTCTTTCAATCAATCTTTCAACTAAACATTTTGAAAACAGCAAACTTCCTGACATGCTGATCAGCATACTTGAAGACATTGAGTTCGATCAGGAACTTCTGACCGTAGAAATAACTGAAACCTGCATAATGGAAAATATTCATACCGCCGCACCTATGCTTGGCAAGATTCAACAGGCCGGTATTAATATTTCACTTGATGATTTCGGTACCGGATATTCTTCTCTGCAATATCTGCAAAAACTGCCTATCAATTACTTAAAAATAGACAGAAGTTTCATAGATGAAATTTCTGAAGAAAACCTCACCAGTAAAAAACTTGTAAAATCTATAATCTCACTGGCTGAGGGAATGTCGCTCAAAGTCATTGCTGAAGGAGTGGAAACAAAAGATCAGCTCCATTTTCTGGCGGAAAATAACTGTGACTTCGCGCAGGGATTTTATATAAGCAGGCCGGTGCCGGAAAAAGAAATCAGAAGTTTACTGAGTGTTAATTTTCTTGATTCCTGATGCAGGTTTTTCTGATGATATCTATCAGGTCTGCGGCGTCCACAGGTTTTGTTAAAGCTCCGTTCATTCCCGCATCATGGCAGCTCTGCAAGGTACTTTCCTGAGCATCACCAGTGAGGGCGATAATTTTTATATCACCATCCTGATGCCGAATCTCGCCGGCAGCAGTAATTCCATCCAGATTCGGCATCTGAACATCCATAAAAATCAAATTAAATTCATTTTTAAGATATGAATTGATCGCTTCACGACCATCCTCGGCAAACTGGATATCTTTAATTCCTAATCTGGATAAAATCTTTTTGAGAACAATCCTGTTCATTTTACAGTCATCAGCAATTAAAACTCTAAGACTTTTGAGTTCATCTTCCAGAACCATGGAGTCCTCATTATGCTGCACGGCTTCAAGCGCTTCCTGCTTTGATCTGTAGACTGAAAACGGAAGTTCCACATGAAAAGTAGCCCCGCCGAGACTGTTGTTCGAAGCTGAAATATGCCCTTTCATCAATTCCACAAGTTTGCTGCATATAGCTAGACCGAGCCCTGTACCGCCGAAATCTTTATAAATCTCGCCTGAACCCTGCACAAAAGGATCGAATAGTTTTTTAATCATTTCATCCGGCAATCCGATACCGTCGTCAATAATCTCAAAATCCAGTTCAACTTTTTCATTGGAATTTTTAACTTCACTTGAAACAACTTTAAAAACAACGCTTCCGCCGGATGAAAATTTTACCGCATTACTCAAGAGATTAATCATTATCTGGCGGAGCCTGATACCATCTGCAATGATATATTCCGGTAGATTCTCGGTCTGAAGATTCAGTGAAACATTTTCTTTTGCCGCCGGGATAGAGATCAGGTCAACAATTTCATTTAAAAATAATTTGAGATCAAGAGGTTCGGTCTGGAGGCTCAAAAAGCCGGAGTCCACTTTGGAAAGATCAAGGATGTCATTAACAAGCTCCAGCAGACTTCCTGCTGAACTTTTTATGAGTCTGAGATTATCACGATGCCCTTCTTCAATGTCTCCCGAAAGCATTAATTGAGATAAACCGATAATAGCATTCATCGGGGTTCTGAATTCGTGACTCATATTTGCCAGAAAACGCCCCTTTATCTCATTGGCCTGCTGAGCCTCATCCCGCGCCTGCTGCAATTCATTTTCAAACTTTTTAGATTCAGTAACATCTTCAACAAAAGATAAAATTTTAAAAATCTTTTCTTCATTTTCAAAAACAAAAGAACATTGAACCTCAAAAGTTTTAATTATTCCTGATTTGGAGTCGTAGAGAACCTCACCTTTAAAAAACTTCTCTCCGGCAACAACAGCTAGAAGAAATCTCTTAAAAAAATCAAGTGTCAGTCTATCAACAAATCTTTTAATACCGTTTTCACAAAATTCAGCTTTTGTCTGTGAAAGAAATACATCAACCGTGGTCTGATTAACATCAAGTACGCGCAGTTCGGCAATAAGCTCTGAAACAACTTCAGGCTGTTCATCGAAAAAAGATTCCAGAGCAGCTCCATGTTCAAGCTTTAACCGCTCCAGCATAATTTTTAATGCGGACCCTTCAAGCTCCCACAGTGAGACCGGGGCATTATGAAATAAGGAGCGGAATCTTCTTTCGCTGTCAGCAAGCTTGAGCTCATAAATTTTATGCAGATGAATATCGTTTACAAAGCCTTCAATATACACCGAAGATTCTGAATTTATTGCTGCAAGCCGTAAATCGCATTTTATCCATTTAAACGACCCGTCATAATTTTTAACCCGCAGTTCTATTCCTTTGAGCCTTCTGCGGGCTCTGAGCATGGCAACTATGCCCTCCCACTCCACTCTGTCTTCAAAAAGCTGCTCGGCGATGTCATCCACGGCTTCAATAATATGCGTTGAATCACGATACCCGAATATTTCAGCCAGAGCATTGTTGGCTGAAACATACTTTCCGTTTGAATCAATCTGAAAAATTCCAACAGAGGCATTATCAAAGAGGTCTCTATAACGAATTTCAGCCCTGACTCTCATGCTTTCCGCAAGCTCTCTATCCAGAACTTCACGTTCCAGTTCTTTGCGCTGCTTTTCAAGATCAGCTTCACGCCTGCGGCCAGCCTCCATTTTAATTTTAAGCAGTCTCCCCGAATAAACATTTTTAAGAAGATAAAAACTGCTCAAGAGAATTGCACCAAGCATCACCAGAGAATAATAAAATGAATTTACGGAATTAAGGCCCTCCAGCAAAATCTTGGCGGGTATAATACTGATAAATTTCATAGGAGTATTCTGGACAGGGATAGAACAGGCCGTATACAACTCTGCATCCGCACCATTATTCAGATATAACTTTTGCAACCCGTTAACATTTTTCAGACTGCCGGCATATTTTTTAAGATCACCATCTGAGGCTGTAAAATTTTTGGATAAAGGTATGATTTCATCTTCCAGCAGCAGAAAATCAATTCCACTCACATCATTATCAACTATCCTCTTTATACTGCCTGAAAAAGCACTGGAAGATATCCACCCTGAAACAGTCCCTAAGTAACCGTTTTCACCGATAACAGGAACACTTAAAACTAGTGAAGCGGCCCCGTTAATCCTCTCGATACTAAAATTATTTTTGGGCAGGAACTTACTACTTTTTTCCAGACCATCACCAGCAATCTGCCCATCATAAATATCAGTAACCGGCTTACCGTTTCTATCACTGACAATAATTCTATGAAAACCAGTGTCCCTGTTGATGAGAAGCTTTATACTTTTGCGAATTCTACTGTCAGGAGGAATATCTCCTGCTTCTATTTTAATTTCACGGGTTGCCAAAAATTCGCGCAGGCTCGTACCGGCGGCAATTCTTTCTAAATCAGCTTCCAGTTCGGAAAAACATGATCCGGCCGCCAAAGCCCTTCTGGCGACCTCCTCTTTGTATAGCCTCCGGACAGACTCCCTTGCAGCTTCATGAGAACTGTAGCCACTCCAGACAATATAGACCAGAAAGCAGCCCACAATCAGCAGGAAAGCTGAAAGAAAGGTCATTCTCCACATATTGCCATCAGGCTCTATATCTGTGTGCATTTTAGTTCCCCGACAAAAGACAGATGTACGGCTTTATATTGCTTGTTCCTTGGCTCAAATTAAAAAACTATCAGAGTTAATAATCAATAATTATGTACCATAAACTCATTATTTTTTCATAAGTTAAAAATTAATTCTTTTTTTAAAAACTAATTCTTGACATTGAATATCATTCTCAAGTAGCTTCCATTTCAAGCTGAACAAAAAGTATTCAGAAAATCAGTAACCCAAGGAGGACAAAATGTGCGCGGCTCTTATTGGTGGAATGGACAGGTTGAAGAGGGATTATATAAATTCGGCAAAAGAACATGGTGTAAAACTCAAAGTTTTCACAGGGAAGGAAAACAAAATTTCAAACCAGCTGGGAAGTGCGGACCATGTTATAATTTTCACAAACCAGCTTTCCCATGCAGCAAGACGGGATGTGATCAAATACACAAAATCCAAAAATATTCCCCTGCACATGCATCATTCATGTGGTGTTTCCACTTTAAAGGACGTTCTTGGAAATCTGTAAAATCTACCTTCGTAAGATTCTGATTGCCGGAACACCTTTGATTCCGGCAATCAGAAAATATTTAGCTTTGGCCGGATAATTTCTTCAAAAGAGCAAGGTTGCGTAAGTCATCTTCAAGTCCGTTTCCGCTCTTACCTTTAGGAGTTTCCAGTATTTTAGGCACACCAGAAAATCTTTCATCTCTCATTATCAGTCTGAAAGCGTTTTCACCAATTTCTCCGGAACCGATATGTGTATGCCTGTCTTTATGGGAACCTAGAGGATTTAATGAATCATTGAGATGAAAAAACTTAATTCTTTCAAGACCTATCAAAGAATCAATGTGTTCAAACAGTTTCCGATAAGTTTCCTCTGTCCGAAAATCATAACCAGCTGCAAAAACATGACAAGTGTCAAAGCAGATTCCAAGACGTTCAGGACAGGATGATTTTTCTATGATCGCAGCAAGCTCTTCAAAGCTGCTGCCAAGGTTGGTCCCCTGCCCCGCAGTTGTTTCCAGAAGCACGGTAACATCTGAGAATTCAGATTCTCTTATAGCCTGATCAAGAGTTTCAACATAGGTTTTAATCCCTTCTTCGCTGCCACGACCAAGATGTGATCCGGGATGGGTAACAAGATACTCAATTCCCAAAGCACCTGTTCTACTAATTTCAGCAGAAAAAGATTTTGCCGATTTCAATCGCTTCTCATCATCAGGGGAAGCCATGTTGATTAAATAAGAATCGTGGACAGCAACAGGGTAACCACCCCACTTTTTCCGAGCATCTCTGAAGGTACAAATTTCTTTTTCTTCAAGCGGCTTGATTTTCCATTGCCGCTGATTTCTTGAAAAAATCTGTAAAGCCGTACCGTCAATCTTTTCTATACTTTCAACAGCCTTTTCAAGACCGCCGGCAATAGACATATGAGCACCTAAAAACATTAAACACCTTTTATTAAAATTTAATCAGGAAGTCCGTTCCGGGTAAAATCAAGAAGAATCTCAGCAAGAAGAACAGGATCAACCAGCTCTGAACATTCAGATTCAACCAGCCGTTTATCAATAATTTTTATCCCTCTGGCTTCAATTTTTTCAAGCTCCAGACCATTTTCATAGCAACCGTTTTCCGTATCAACCAGAACAGCATCCAGCACCGAATCTACACTTATCCCTGACGGATTGTCAGCTCTGAGGACTTCAAGAAGACGCTCAACCTGCAAAGCAACGCTATGCCCTTTGAGCTCCGGATCATATCCCATATTAGGAATAAAAATTTTGGGAGCCGGGTTTGAAGAGATACTGTGCCCGATATCCTTGGGAAGCAATGAAGCCAGAAGGCTGGAATAAAAACTGCCCATGGGATAAACAATCAGGTCCGCTTCCATTATCAGCATCATGGCGATTGAAGAAGCATAGACAACCTTTGGCCAGGGATCATTTACTTCCGCACAGATCCACATACCGTCAATGGGACTTTTTACAGGAATATTTTCTTTACCGGAAAAGAGATGCTGACCGGCAATAACTTCTCCATTCTTAAGCCTGACAGCAAGATGACCGTATTCAAAAGAGCAGGCTCTGACCATTCCGCGTGAACAGGAATAGCGTGCAAACTGGGCAATGGATGGAGCAAGAATTCTTTTATGCACCAGGTAACCGGATGCCAGCGCGAGATTACCAAGGCATGCTCCCCGCAGATCAAAACTATCCGGCATCAGATTTAGGAAGTAGAGAAACTGTCTGGCAACAACTCTCCGAACACCCTGATTGATATCAAGCATTAACGGATGTTGTTCACTGGCAAGGCTCTCAAGCTCAATTTTAAGTTCTTCCTGTGATCCATTGTGAGCAAGTCTGTATTTGAAGAGCCTGATGACAGCATCACATTTATCTGAAGAATTGTCGGACAGGGACAGCAGTCTGTTTCGGATATCTCCCACAGCAGGCATTTTAAAGGCAGTTCTCAATTTAGCGGAACTGCCCCCGGAATCAAACGTAGTAATGATATGCATTGAATTGGACGTATAGCGTACAAGCTCTGAAGCAAGACCGGCAAGCGCCGTTCCCCCGCTGAAAAAAAGCACTCCCGGACCATCGGCACGTTCAACCCTTAAATTCTCCAATCATGATCTCCTTTTAAAAAAGATAATCAAGAATTATGCCCTGTTTAGAAGAATTCGTCCATAAATATAAAAACACCATCAGAATCTTTTGGTCATCCTTTCCAGAAATGACTGCAATTGAGTCAACTCATCAGGGTTGAAAGCTGAAGTAATCTCGCGGGTAAGATCTAAATGCAGCCGGTCATGCTCCCTGTATAGATCAATTCCATCTTCCGTAAGCTTAACGATAACCGAACGGCGATCATTTTCATCAGCTTCTCTGCAGACAAGTCCTTTTTTTACCAGCTTATCAACCACCACAGTCAAAGTTCCGGTGGTAACTCCAACTTTTTCACTTAGTTCCTTCATGCGCAAGGCTTCGTGGGCTCCTAGCAGCTCAAGAATATGAATCTGCGAAAGAGAGACTCCTTTGCCCCGGACAACCGCATGCTCCCATGACGAAAGTTTTTCGTAAAATTCAACTATCAGTCTGGTAAGTTCTTCATAATCGTTCATTCATCATACCCCCAGATCTGCATAAAGCGAATACAGCCCGAAGACAACTGTCAAAACACCGATAACCCTCATTACAGCCTTTTCTATCCAGCCCTGAGACAGACTCCTTGCAAGTGATGAAGCCTTGTAGATGGCAAATATAACCGCACTGACAGCAATTGCGGTGGTTACAGCATAACCACTGAAAACAAGGCAACTGGCAACAGGACTTTCCGAATCAAGGGCGTATGAATACATGGCCGCAAGGGTCGGGCATGGAACAATCATATTTACGAATCCAATAATAAACAAAGCAAGTACTCTGGATCTCCCCTGAACAAGGGCTGAGAGTCTGGCGGCAAGACCGGTGACATGGTGATGATCGTGATCATGTACGTGGTCATGCCCGTGTGCATGGTCGTGGTCGTTGTCATGTCCGTGATCGTGCTCATGCTCATGGTCATGGTAGTGATCGTGCCCGTGCTCATGGTCGTGGCTGTGGTCGTGCCCGTGCTCATGGCTGTGTTCGTGCCCGTGCTCATGGTCGTGGCTGTGTTCATGGTCATGATTGTGGATCAGTTCCGGCTTAACAATCAGCAAAGTGCCAAGAATTATTACCAAACCGTTTACCACCATATCCATATAGTAGCGCACTGAACCGCTGAAAACTGTAGATATTGCTCCAAGGCTTAATCCAATAAGAATACAGGCCAGTGTTGTTCCCAGCAAAAAAGCAAAAGTCATTGCAGCAACCCTTTTGCCTTTGGTTGTGCCAGAGACAAACGGAGCCAGAACCAGCCACGAATGACCGCAAGGGTTTACTCCATGCACCAAGCCTAGTAAAAGTGCACTTTGAAAAGCAACAGGAAGCATTGATTCACCGGTCATATATATTCTCCTTTTTTGTTTTGATATTCAAACTTTTTTAGATTGCTAATAGTTTGAATGTCAAGATAAAATAGAATATTAAAAATGACTTCCCAGATACAAACAAAACAACACAAATAATAACAGGTAATTATAATGGTAACTTTTTTAAATGTTCACGGTTTCGGCTCCACCGGAGATAACACTAAAGCGGCTGCCCTGCGTAATCATTTCCCGGATAATGAGCTGATTTCACCTGATTTTCCCATGGACCCGTTCGGCTGTATGGAACTGCTGGAAAAAACAATCAACAAATATGCTGACCGGGAGCTGGTGTTGCTGGGGTCTTCAATGGGAGGGTTTTATTCACTGCTGGCCCATATTCGTTTCGGGGTGAAAGTTCTGATGATCAATCCAGCCTTGAATCCATCCGTGCTGCTTCTTGATCATATTGGCGAGGTTGAGAACTATAAGACAGGTGAAAAAGGTGTTGTAACCCACGACCATGTGCAGGTTTTCGAAAAGCTGGAAGATGAAATAATGCAGGGTAAAACCGATCCGTCAAAACTGATGGCTTTGCTTGGCGAAGAGGATGAAGTTCTGGATCAGAAGGTAATGAAAAAAATACTTGATGCAAAAGGTGTCAACTATCTGTGCTTCCATGACAATCATCATTTTGATGCTTACGATATCCTGCTGGAAGAAGATAAAAGAATAAGGTCATTTCTTATGAACGAATAAGCTCATATTACAGGAAGCAGATCATTCATATCTTTGATATAACCATTTTCCAGCTGATTTACTTCCTGAATATATGTTTTGAAAGTAAGATCCATAGATGGATTTATAAACCGGTGCAGGCTGTATGTGGGAGTGGAAAGGAAACCGCGTCTTGCTTTGTGCTCCCCGCCCATGCCCGGATCAAAATACTTTATTCCATGCCTGATAGCCCATTCAAAGGCGGAATAATAACACAATTCAAAATGCAGAAAGCGGACCTCTTCAAAACATCCCCAATAGCGTCCCCATAATTTATCAGCAGAATAGGTGAACATGGCCATAGCCAGCGGATCTTCACTGTCTCCGCGAAAAGCGGTCATAAAAAGCACACTATCGCCAGCTATTTCCGGTAAGCGCTCAAAAAAATCACGAGTAAGAAATTTACAGCTCCACTCACCGAAACGATCATTAGTGCGTTCATAAAGGCGATACATAAAATCAAAATATTTCGGAGGTATATTTTCCCCGTATATCGGCTCGACCCTTATATTTTCCCTTTGAAGCTCCCGGCGTTCTCTACGGATTGTTTTTCGACGGTTGCGGTTGACTGTTCCCAGCCAGTCCTCAAAAGAATTAAATCCCGTATTCTCCCAGCTGTAGCCCTGATGCTGCCATGAGCTGTAGCCAAACTTCTCCATTTCCAAGG
This sequence comes from Maridesulfovibrio bastinii DSM 16055, assembly GCF_000429985.1. Taxonomy (NCBI): domain Bacteria; kingdom Pseudomonadati; phylum Thermodesulfobacteriota; class Desulfovibrionia; order Desulfovibrionales; family Desulfovibrionaceae; genus Maridesulfovibrio; species Maridesulfovibrio bastinii. The sequence goes on along the minus strand of NZ_AUCX01000005.1, from coordinate 116,787 downwards.
CCCAGCGGGCATCAACAAAATGAAAAGCGCAACTCCCAAGACCATTTATACGGGAAAATCTATCAAGGACTTTGCACATGAGCGAGGTCATCTCTTCCCTGTCCTCTTTGGGATCAATAAGAAATCTGTACCCGGTGGCAGGTGTAAAAGGACTCATGCCGACCAGTTTGGGATAATACCTTATATCCCCTTTCTCGGCGACTTCACTCCAGACCCTGTCAAAAATAAATTCCCCATCACTATGGGTTTTCATATACAGGGCTGCTGCAGCAACCAGAATTCCATCCTTATGAATCAACAGATGAATCGGAATCCATCCGGTCTCAATGCAGGCACTGCCTGAACTTTCAACAAGATTAAGCCACTGCCAGCGCAAAAAGGGAAAATTAAGTTCTGCCGCAAGACGGTTCCACTGGTCCTTATCCACTTCGGATATGGATCTTGCCCACGATATTGAGCATCCTTTCAAAATTTCAGACATTTTATATCCCGCTCGTCAGCTGTGTTTGGCCGATGCAAAAACCGATTCCAGTTCATAAAAAGCTGCAACTTCTTCCAGAAAAAGACTTACAACTGCTGTAGGTTCTCCCTTTTTCCAGACCATGTAAATATCCATTGTCGGAAAATTATCCGCAAGCGGACGGGTCACGATTCCTTTGCGCTGAATTCTGGTATTTTCAGGAACAAATGAAACCCCCATGCCTGCTGCGATTAGAGCTGTTACACCGGAAATTCCGGCAACCTCCTGTGCCGGACCGGGGAAAATATTTTTCTCATGGAAGGCTGCAAAAATGCTGTCATAAAGATCAGGATGCCCGACTCTGGGGAAAATAATCAGCCTTTCCCCTGCAACATCTTCAAGAGTAACTGAATCCTTTGCGACCAAAGCATGATCTTCCGGCATTGCCAGCAGATGCTGCTTGCTAAACAGCAGCTTGTAATCAAGATCATGAAGACCATATTTGTAGGCACTGCAAAATCCCACTTCCAATTGCCCTGTGCGGAGCTTTTGCATCTGTGACGAAGCTCCAAGCTGGGACACTTTGACCCGAACATCAGGATAATCAGATTTAAAACTGCGTATTATTTCCGGAAGGTGGCTATCCATAGCAATCTCCATAAATCCCACAGAGATACGCCCTGTTTCACCCTTTGCCATCCTGAAAACAGTATCCGCCGCATTATTTATTTTATCAAATATCTCAAGGGCTTCTTTTCTCAAATACTTTCCCTCTTCAGTCAGCTGCACATTCCTGCTGTTACGAAGAAACAGTTTGGCCCCGAGCTCCTCTTCAAGGGCCTTTATCTGCTGGGAAAGTGGAGGTTGAGCTATATGAACTTTTTCTGCTGCACGACCAAAATGAAGTTCTTCAGCTACCGCCAGAAAATATTTTAACTGCCTGAGTTCCATACCCTCTCCAATTAAACTGTATTCCCTATAGTGTCATAAACCATACTTATCCAGTTGGTTTTTCTCAATCTTGTACTTTTACCGCTAAAAGAGATAAAGTCTTAAACATAAAAGATGTATCGGATAATTACCTTATATCTTTCCCCATTAAAACATTAAAACTCATATATTGGAGTCCCGAAAATGGATCAGCTCGATAATGTTCTCGATGATATTCAGCAGACTTGTGAGGATGTCGCAGTGGATATGTTTGGTGAATCCAACAAACAAAGATGGGAAAATCCCCGTTTTGCGGGCGAAATTGAAAACCCGGATGGAGTTGGAGAGATCACCGGTGAATGCCGCGACATGATCAGAATCTATCTCACTATTGAAAATGAGATCATAACAAAAGCACTTTTCTACACCACAGGTTGCGGGTCAAGCATCGTCAGTGCAGACATGTGCTGCGAACTGGCAACAGGAAAGAATGTTGATGAAGCTTCAGAAATAAGTGGTGAAGACATCATCAAAGCTCTTGGAAGAATTCCATCAGACAAAACCCACTGTGCCCATCTTGCTTCATCATCTCTTCAGGAAGCCCTTGGAAACTGGATGGAAAAGAAGAAGAAAAAACAGGAACTGCATTAAAATTTAAAGATATCCGGCTATAACCCTGATGAGTGAAACCTTATTCACAGGTTTGGCCAGATATTCGGTAAACCCGGACTCCAGACACCTGATTCGCTCACTTTCCTCAGTGTTTGCGGTAAGAGCTATCAGAGGGGTCCGGGGGTATCCGTTTTCCACCTCAAAAGATCTTATCTGCTTTGCCGCATCATACCCGTTCAAATCAGGCATAATTATATCCATCAGTACAAGATCATACTTCTGCTGGGAATATTTTAAAACAGCTTCTTTCCCATCTTCCGCAAAATGCAGTTTAAAAGGTGTATCCTTCAAAAACAACTCAATTAACAGCCTGATACTTTCCGAATCATCTGCAACAAGTATCCGCGCCGAACGCAGGGCTGGTTTCAAATCTTCAACAGATTCATGGTCTGACCTTGATTTAAAAATTCCGGCTATCCTGAAAAGCTCAGCCCTTGATAGCGGCCATCTTGAAACGCCCACAAGACCGAAGACTTCATACATAAGCGGTTGAGAGGCTAACAGACTGTTATGGCTGGTTAAAACGCACATTTCCAAGTCTGCTCTATTAAGAAAAGATCTGACTTTTTCAGCTACTGCCAGTCCTGATGAAGAATTCAGACTCTCGGAAATCAGCAGCCCGTCAAATTCAGGAACACTCTGCATTTCCTTCAGCTCGGAAAGATCGGAAACGGTAACACAGTCAAGTCCCCAATATTTGAAACACTGCCTTATATAATCGCGCTCAAGTTGATTATTATTGAGCACAAGTATTTTTAAATTTTTAAAACCCTGCTGCGAGGCAGAATTCAATTCAGATTCCACTTCAACAGCTTCAAGCATTATGGAAAAACTAAATTCAGAGCCTTCTCCGACCCTGCTGGCAACAGCAATATCCCCACCCATCATCTGAATCAGATTTCTTGTGATAGACAGCCCCAACCCGGTTCCGCCATACTTTCGAGTCGTGGACGAATCCACCTGAATGAAATTTCCGAAAATATTATTTATTGCTTCTTCCGGAATTCCGATACCTGTATCCCGGACTGTTATATTCAGCCTTATTTCCGAACTACCCAACAATTCCAAATTAAAATAGCAGTTGATACTTCCGGTATCGGTAAACTTAACGGCATTACTTATTAAATTAACAAGAATCTGCTTGATTCTAGTGGGGTCTCCCGAAAGTTCCGAGGGCACTTCAGGAGATATAAGACATGAAAATTCAAGATTCTTTTTAATTATATCAGCAGACATTATCCCGGAAACTTCATCAACGAGCACATCCAGACTGAAAGGGATATTTTCCAGATTCAATCGGCCTGATTCTATTTTGGAAAGATCCAGAATATCGTTAAGCAGATTTAAAAGAACCCTTCCCGAATCACGAAAAATTTTAACATATCTATTCTGTTCTAGACTAAGACCGGTCTCTTCAAGCATGTCAGCCATTCCGAGAATGGAATTCATCGGAGTTCTGATTTCATGGCTCATCTGAGCCAGAAATTTACTTTTAGTTCTATTTGCTTCTTCAGAACGATGTATAGCTTCTTCCAGCTGTTCCAGAGTTTCAGCCATTCTTGCGGCGTTCTTTTCTTCCTCTTCTCTGGCTTTCAAAAGTTCTACAGTGTAACGCTTAAGCTCATCTTCCTTTTTCTTACGGTCAGTAATATCCCGCACCACACAAAGAAAAACCTGATCCCCAAGATAATTTATAATCCTTGGTCTGACTGAGGATAAAATGGTTTTGCCGCTTTTAGTCAGCAATGGAATTTCAAAGCTCTTCCCATTATACAATTCTCTGGGATTCCCGGTTATAGGTGCTAAATCAGGATGAAATTCTTCGGGGACAAGATTCTGAATAGCAAAAGACAAAAATTCTTCAGGAAGATAACCAAGTATCTCGGCAACCCTTACATTTGCTTCAATCAACTTTCCTTCACGGTCGTTAATCCAGACTATATCGCTCACGCTATCAAAAAAAAGCCTATATCGTTGCAGTTCTTCCGCCTTGCGCAACCCTGAAAGCATGGCAGACAAAGAATTCTCCAATATGGAAATCTCACGAATCCTGTGATGACTTTTACTTATGCTTAAGTCCTGCCCGTTAGCTATGCGGTCAGCGGTGTCACATATTTTTTTAAGCGGCGAAACAAGTCTTCTGCTCAAAAAAAGCGACCCGATAATACAAATTGTCAGAATTACAAAAATAAAAGGCATAGCAGCCATGACAATGCTGTCCAGCATTCTGTTAAGGCTGTCATAAGAAACCCAGTATCCGGCCTCAGGAAGAATTGAACTACGATAGATAACCCCGTTTATTCCGTTCATTGTAGCACCGCTCAATGATTCGGATATATTGCTATTCCCTAAGAACACAGATGAGCCATCACCTATACGAAAAAATCTGGCCCCCTCCATAATTAGAAAAGAACCGCTGGCGGAAGAAAAAAGAATATGGCTGGCCACTGCTTTTTTTATATTTAAAACACATACTGCAGAACCGATCACATCATTTCTGTTCTTCACTGGGACAGAAAAAATTGAAAAAAAGCGACCGTCTGAACTTCTAAAAAACCTTTGCTCAAAGTGGTTCTTTTTTGCAGCATTCAGGATTACTTCAGAATCAATTTCAGTGGGATGGGATGAAAAAATACGATCGTATTCATCTGGAACAACATAAAAAGTGACAGCTCCGTCAGGCCGGTCGTAATCACTAAGACGCTCCTGAAGCTGATAATCAAGGTGGAGTTTAAGGCTTACCCTTAAAGTATTATCCCTGCTTAATTCATCAAGCCTTGCTTTAGAATTAAGAATGAGACTTTTTACTTCAACTGCGGCCCTTTCACCCTCTGCCCTGACCCTGTCTCTGAACTCAGAAAGAAGACTGCTTTTTGATTTCTGGTAGATAACGCTTCCAACGGCAGCAACAGCTAGAAGAATAAGTCCACATGCAGCGAAAGTTATCAGCGTTGCCAGCCGGAAAGAACGCTCCCGGGTTCCGATATTTACTTTTCCTTCACCCATTATTCATAAACCTCATCAGCAGCCATAAGAATATCATCAGGGATGACAATACCCAATTCCCTAGCCCTTTTGAGATTTATAACCAGAGCATATCTGCGGGCATCTTCTATCGGGATGTCTTTTGGTGAAGCTCCTTTCAATATTCTCGCTGCAATATCCCCGGCCTGTCTACCCATGGAAATAAAGTCAACTCCGCATCCTCCCATAAGTCCCAGTCTGGCCCACGAATAATTCAAGGGAATACCTGGTTTCATACAATTTTTAACAGTCCAGTGAATAATCTTTTCGCTGCCGTAGGAGTTACCCTTAGAATCTTTTAAAAGTGCGGCAACAGGATAGATACCGCCGACAGCAGGATCATTGCATATGGATTTTATTATTTCCTTGTATTGTTCCCATGAGCCGGCAACTTTCAACTCAAGTTCAACACCCGGGTCACCTTCAGCAAGTTCAGCTTTAACCTGCTCAAACACAGCCAGACCAGTCGGTGAGGTTTCATAAACCATCACTACTTTTTGAAGTCCCGGAATTAGCCGCTTTTCAACTACCAGCGCATCAACAATATGAAGTTTTTCATACACCCCTGTAATGTTATGCCCCGGACGAATTCTTGAATCCATCCACGGTTTGATTTTGTTATAATTTTCAGGCTGCACATTCATTCCGGAAAAAACAACCGGCATATCAGAATCAAGGTAGTGAAGAGCCACAGTTCTGAAAGCGTTATCATCAAGCACTATCAAAATGTCCGGGGAGAATTTGTCAATTTTAGAAATAGCCAGTCTGGCCTGTTCTTCTATCAGCTCGGGAGTATTATTTTTTAATTTAGTATCCATAGCCAGAATACTTAGATTAATATTTTTTCCCGGAATAAAATTATTCTTTTTCAAAGATTCCAAGACCCCGAGCTGCTGCGGCAGACCGCATATATTTTCAAGGGAATAGCTGTGTACAATAAAAACTTTGTAGGGAGATTTTCCGGCAGCATATATCCGGGATGGAAACATAATAAAAAAAATCAGTAATCCCGATAAGCAAAGTAAAAATTTCATTACTCCCCCATGCTTAAGTTAGATTGTGACCATAACTTATATATACCTGAAACCTGATTTTTTTAAATATTAAAAATCAATATTCAAAAGTCATAAAAAGGAATCTATAATCAAAATTTTTATTTAAATTATTTTTTAATCTGCTTTATAAGTTTAACAGTAACTTTTTAATTTAAAAAAAATTCAAATTTAGTATTACAATATATAATATTATTTTAATAAGTTGGTAATAAACAAAAATGTATTTATTTAAATACAGATTATCCTACCTTGATAATATATTTTGAGTATCTTTTCCAAAATATATATTATTTTTTCATCATAAAAAACTTAATTCAACTCAACAGAATATTATTTTATACGAATCTTCAGCATTGAATTTATATGCATACTATAGGTATAAAATTTACCTTACTAAAGACTCATATAAATAATTTTAATATTTTAACACATAATATATTATCAATATTTTTAATAAATTTAATTTTTTATTTTTTCTAAAATAATACGTCACAATAAAAATCGTTAGAATTGCAATAAATACTTACTGATGTTAGTTTAAAGTTGTGTGCCCTAAACATATAACCTGAGAGAATAATGAATTTCATAAATAAAATTCTGATTATATCTATTGCTTCTTATATGCTTATTGGTCCGATCAGCATGGCTCATGCTGAAGGAAACAATATTTTAATGTTGTTCGGATACAGGTATCCACCATTTTATTCAGTAGGTAAAACAAACAATTCCGGATCACTTCATGGTGAGTTTATAACTTTTTTAACTGAATTCAAAAAGACTTATCCACAGTATAACATTAGATATAAATGTATCCCTAGAGGAAGAGTAAAAATTCTTTTATCAAGTGGAAGAGCTGATGCATCAGCACTGACAAGTCCGGCTTTTGAGTCAGACAAGCTAAATAAAAAAGTTATTTATTCAAGTGCATTATGGGAAGTAAGTGACAATCTGGTTGTAGTGAAAGACTCTAAATTAAAATTCAATGATATAAGTGATCTGAAAGGGAAAAGCATCGCCGTTATACATGGAAACGGTTATGGTCCGCTCGATAAATACTTTGAAAACGGGACGATACAAAAGGTATCTGTGTATAAAACAAAACAACAACTTGATATGCTTATTAAAGGCAGGGTTGATGCTGCAATCTGCAATTATCTGGCTTTTCCATGCCATCTTAAACGCTGTAGTTTTAAGGAGAAAAGGTTCAGGCTGATTGAAAAGCCCCTTTACACTTTCCCGCTAAAGATTCTGGCTTTCAAAAAACATGTGCAATTTATAAATGATATTAATAAATTCATCACTTCTTACAACTTCCCGTCAGTAAAGGATATGCTTGCTAAAGTGGTTACTGAGAAATGTGATCAAAATTCCACTGCACACTCTGCAACAAATAATTAAAATCAGTTGCCTATATTTTGCGCTATTCCTGATCCTTGGGAAAATATAGCGGACAATTTTTGCCTTCCACTCTCACAAGCTCTACAGGAGCATAGGATCTGTCACGATCTGGAAAAGCAGCCCTGTAAATTGAAGCTCCTGCGGAATAAACAAGGGCAACACTCAATGCCACAATAAAAATTAATGAAAAAATTCTCATCCTATGCTGACTCCAAGGTAAAAATTATACAGCATAGATGCAATCTATATACCTGTTTTTTGTATTAAAACGCGCCACAAGTATACGCAGCCAACAACCACGCGAAATGGTGAATTAAACCTGCATAAACATATTTTAAGAATAATTATTTTACCCATTATTCTTAGAAATTATACCTTGGATAGGGTAATTTATTACTTGTCTTAACTTATCAGTATCCGGGCATCAGGAAAAAGGTGCCGGATTTATCCTGCACTAAGCCGGCATATAAATTGGCATGTGGATTTATAGATAATAAAATGATGCAGTGGAGAATTAGATATTTTTTCCGGGGACTTCTTTACAGAATGTGGCAATAAGAATTGCCCCCCGGGATGGTTGGGAGGATCCGGGGGGCATTTGCCGGGAAGAGGCTGGTACATCTTTTCCGCAGGAGGGGCGAATTGAAATGTCCAAAACTTTTTTAGCTTCAACCTTAAAAGTCAACCTTACGGACAGGTGACAGTTTCAACCATTTTATATTACAAGGTTAAACAATGTCTGGCGCAAACAGTCACAGTCAGTAATATTTGAACTCTCTTATTGATAACTGTAAATACAGTTAAAAATTTAAAAACAACGGATAACGCTATGTATATTTTGAAAGAAGGCGAAGAAAACAGTTTTCATGACCTTGTCCCCCTTGGTGAAACAGACTGGCCTGAAGAAGTTAAAAAAGAAATATCTGATTTTTTCAGTCAGGCAGGAGTTTCAGACCCTTTGACGCAAAAGCTTGTTGAACCGACCTTGAAAGGATTCAAGTCCAAAAATAAAAATAGCATAGATTGGGACGATGTTATTGCTTATTTTAAATATGAAGCACTCAGTGTTCTCATTATGCACGACCCCAAATTCAAAGATAGAGCCGAACAGTTGTACCGTGACTTTTTTGAAGGGCAAAAATTTAAAGTGTGGAACAAAGAATAATAAAATAGCGATGCTCTTTAAAATTAAAGAGCATCGCTTTCTTTTTTATAAAACGCCCAAACAGGCTGATAAGGATATAGGTTCACATCCTCTGCGGAGACTTGTTTTTTTAATTACTTTTCTGGCAGGGCGAATATTATTCCCAGCCCTTCCCCTACTATCTTCATTATTTTTTCAGAACCGGTCCATCCAGCCGCACATTCAGGGCTCAGGCTGATTGTAAGAACTTTAATTGTCTCTTTGGATATCTGGGCAGCTAAAGCTTTTGCAAAATCAAAAATATATTCATCTGTAAAAATCTGTTCCATCTCACCTGATGAATTTCTGGAACAAAAATAGTCCAGATCAAGATTGAAAATCCATTCACCATTCAGCCGGTCTAAAGTGCCGGGAAAATCCCAAGGGTAGCATCTGGCAAAATTTCCACTCGGCTCACTTCCCCTCTCATGAGTTGCGGTGATCAAGGTGGCAATTTTATCGCGATACCTTTCAATAAACAGCCCCAGATAATTATCCCACCTGAAAACAGGAGTTACGGCAAAAAATTCATTATCGTACCCACAGGATAAGTAGTCATGGATATCCATCTTTTCCAAACCATCGAGAGGAACGTGGGCATAATCTTTTTCAGAAAAAAGGGCATCGTAATGCCTGTCGACATGAAAAAGGCCGAATTGTTCTGATTCTTTCACAAAATTCATCCAGCACCACATGGCGGCACGATGATTATCCATTATAAATATCGGCCCGTCATTCCACAAAAAATTCAATTTAATGGAAGTAGAATGATTACGCCCATCAAATGGAACCAGCCATTCAGCCATAATTAAATCTCCTCAATAATATTTTATTTTTTAATACAATCTTTTTCAAAAATTGTTAAGTTGCACTAAAATGAAAATGCCGCCCAGTGGGCGGCATTTTCATAAGGATGAGGAATATGATGGTGTTTTCCTACGGAACTCAGGGAGGGGGGAGAATGAGTTCCGTGAAAATATGAAATATCAAAAAAGCAAAATTTATATTTTAATATATAAAAGATTATTATCATCCTACTGAGAAACTGCATAAACAAATACAGTAACTATTAATTCGTACTATTTAAGGCGTATCTCAATTATTAATAATATAAATTTAAATCATAATGCAATTTCCATTAAGATATATTTTATTTTAGCAAAGACTATCTATATTAATTTTCCTTCCACAGTGCGGACATGTTCTTATTGTCTTACCAAAATTGTGTCCCATCTGCCAGTAACGAACCATCCAGTTATCACTTTTTCTATTACTGTATTGAACAATTATCCGTTTACCGCATTTACAATATCTTTCCTGCATGACGCTCTCCCTGCTGTGTGTTAGACACTGAAACGAATCAATCAACCGGCCTCTATCGCATGTGACGGTTAAAAACTAAACACATGGCAAACATTTGTCAATCAAAAATAAACACTACGTATACAAAAAAGCCCTCAAAATAATACATCCTATTGAAAATATTATTTTAAGGGCTGAAATTATCTATATTCTCTGGAAACCCAGATAACGCGCCCAAGAACTCTTACATTATCCAGTTCATCACCACGGAGATAAATCGGTGAATAATCATTATTATCGCTATGTAACACAACCTGACCGGGACGCTTCTCAACTCTTTTTACCATGACGGTATCTTCAACACCGACAGCATATATTCCACCTGCGAGAATATCAGTGCGGGACTGATCAAGCAAGACAACATCTCCTTCACGAAGTTCCGGTTCCATGCTGTTGCCGTAAACTTCCATAAGGACCATATCAGAAGGATTTCCTTTCCGCTCAACCCACTCGGAACGAAAGGCAAAATAACCCTCGACTCCCGATTCGGTTTCAAAGGACCCTCCGCCGGCACTTAAGCGAGCTGCGACTTTTGGAATCCTGCGAAATTCTTCAAAAAATATTTCTGAAGCTTCTTCAGGACGAGCAGCTCCTTCTCCTGTTTCAAGCCATGAAGAGTCCAGCCCGAATTTCATGGAAAGATCAAGAATCCATCTTGGTGGAACAGCACCTTTTTTCTTAACCAAAGAGACCGCGGCCCTTCCGACACCCAGTTCTCTGGCGAGATCGGATTGGCTTGCAATTTTAGTTTCCTGCCTCAGTCTTTCAAAAAATGAATCAAAATCTCTGCCGGACATTTAATCTCCGTATTTATCAAGTCATACAAATTACAACAAATAAGTTAAACTATACTTAACATCAGTTCAATCTTTTTTTTAAATCACAGGGTTTTCAAGTAATAAATAGTATAGTAATTAGTGACAGAGAATTAATTCTAACAATTAACAGATGAAGATTATGGCGGATAATAAAGACATTAAAAACTATGCCGGGCAGATTTTTGAACATTTCGATTTTGATTTCGGCGACTCGGGGATGGAAATAGTCATTTCATCAGCTGCTCCGCCTGAAATACTCGATATGGTCATCAAGGTATGCGGATCAACAGATCAGGAATGTCTGGTCCAGATATATGAGGCCTTAGGCACACTGATTGAAAGTGATGATGTTGAGTGCAGCGAAATTGATGAAAAAGTCTGTGAAATAGGAATTTACTGTAATCTGCTCGACTGGCTTAAAAAAAATTAAAGCCGCCCCCGTTTATGGAGGCGGCCTGATTATTTCAAACTGCGACTAAACATATTTTTTAAAGTCTTCGCCACCTTCTACAATAGAAAGCCCTGCTTCAAGAAGTTCAAGACTTACAGACTCAAGCCGAACTTTAACGGTCTGCCCTAATCTGAAAGCCCGACCGCTTCTTTCACCGATAATCATCTGATGGTCTTTCCAGAAAGCGTAATAGTCATCATTAAGCGAAGCCAGCCGAACCATTCCTTCAGCCATGACTTCCTTAAGCTCTATCCAGAATCCGAATTCAGCCAAAGCTGAAACAACTCCGGTAAACTCTTCCCCAACTCTGCCCTTGAGGAAAAGCATGGTGATACGCTTGATAATTTCACGTTCGGCTTCCATGGCCACACGTTCCCTAGCGCTTAGGTGTCCCCCGATGTGAACCAGCTGTTTCTGCCCCGGAATAGCTTGATGGGTGTCGCCAAGAGCTACTTTAAGACAACGGTGAACAACCAGATCGGCGTACCTGCGGATTGGAGAAGTAAAATGGCAGTAACACTCGGAGGCCAGTCCGAAATGCCCTTCATTCTCAGGCTGATATTTAGCCTGCTTCATAGATCTGAGCAGCAGACGGCTGACGATGTATTCCTGACCGCTGCCTTCAACTTTTTCAATCAGATTCTGAAGAGTTTGAGGAGTTATTTCTTTTGGCTGCTCCTGACTAAGCCCCACCCTTTTTAAAATTTTAAACAGGTTGGTGAGCTTTTCCTCGTCCGGTCCGGGATGGACACGGTACATACAGGGCATATCACGGTCTGTCAGGAACTCTGCAACAGCTTCATTAGCAGCAATCATAAATTCTTCTACAATCTGATGTGCAAAATTTCTACTCAGCGGTTTTATATCTTCTGTTACACCGGCTTCATTAAAAATAATTTTAGGCTCAGGGAGATCAAACTCAATGCTGCCACGCTTTTTCCTGCGTGAATTTATTTTCCGGGCCAGTTCTTCAGCAAGATCGAGCATTGGAACAAGGTCTGAAATCTTTTCACGCTCACTATTGTCTTTTTCGATAATAGCTGCGTTCACCTGCGTATATGTGAGTCTGCCATGGCTGAGAATAACTGCCGGAAAACAGGCTGTTTTACCGGGTTGTCCTGTTGAATCAAATTCAATAGTAACAGCCATTGCCAGCCTTGGAACGTCCGGATTCAAACTGCACAGACCGTTACTTAAAGCCTTGGGAAACATTGGTTCCACAGAGCGTGGGAAATAATAAGAATTACCACGTTCAAAAGCTTCACGATCAAGAGGACTGTTCATGGGGACATAGTGGCTGACATCAGCAATAGCGACCCAGAGTTTGTAGCCCTGCCCGAACTTTTCTACATAAACGGCGTCATCAAAGTCCCTTGCGGTTTCGCCATCAATGGTGACGAATGAAATATTCCTTAAATCTTCACGCCCGGCAAAATCATCCTCTCCCGGAACATCAGGCAGCTCTTCCGCCTGCTGAATGGCCTTATCCGGAAAATCTATGGAAATAGAATGTGATGATTTAACTATGGATTCCTGAACATCCGCATCAGATTCAGGTCCAAGATAATCAAGAATCTTGCCCTGCCATAAATTCGGATTGATCCTCTCACCCGGACCTACCAGAAAAATATCACCTTTACCTGCTGATGCAGTCTCTTCAAAATCTCCGGGTTCAACCACAATACCAAAATCCAGCCGCGGATCAGTGGGATTACATAGAAGTCCGGTCGCCCCCATAGGTCGCACGACTCTTACCGGGAAGACCTGTTTTCCCCGTTCAAGGACACGCAGCACACGTCCTTCGGCATTACGGGTTCCGCGCTTCTCATTTGTTATAGCAACTGAAACCCTGTCACCGTGCCATGCTTCGCCCTGATTTTTCTGATGTATAAATATATCGCCACGCCGTTTGTCATCCGGCAGCACAAATGCTGCACCGGAACGCTGCACCTGCAACTTTCCAGTAACAGTACTCATTTTACCTGCAAGCCCGTAGGCACTTCTTGTTTTTACAAGCTTACCCTGTTTGACCAGATCGGTAAGAAGATTTTTGACTAATTTGCGATGTCTTTTGGTCAGTCCAAGTTTTTTTTGAATTTCACCACCGGACATGGGCCTGTCCTCAGTACGAAGAAGGCGCAGAATATCTTTGTAATCAGCAACGTTACCACTGCTTTTATTTTTTTTCTTATTTCCCATCTTTATGCACCTTCACGTTTTCTACTTCCGGTTTTCACGATTGATCCGGTTAAGACTCCACCAGCTGTCAAAAGTTTCAGGCTCACTTCCGTCAAAAAAGATCGAACGGCTGAACTCGATATCAAGGTCAAAAGTCCAGAAGTCATCAGCCCCAAGCCCTTTCAGCTTTACGGCATCCTTTGGAGTACAGATAATTTCACGGACTCCACAATGTGATGCTGTTCTGCGGATAGCCGCGATATCATCGCGGGTATAGGAATGATGATCTTTAAAAATAACATGCTCCTCAGCAGACCTGCCCATAAATAAATTAGCCGTAACTTCGAGTTGTTCAGGATTTCCTACTCCTGACACCAGAATATATGATTCATTCAGTCCGGGTCTGGTTTCCCGCCCGCCAAGTCGGCGCAAAGCTCTGGGCTTCAGAGAAAATTGAAACACAGGTTTTTTAAATTTTTGTAATCTGTTTTTAATTTCTTCACGCATTTCATCAAAAAGAAAAGGCCGGCATTTGATCAGAAAAATATCAGCCCTATTAAGAGCCTTTACTCCCTCACGCCATGTTCCCCGTGGAATAACCCTGTTCCACCCGCTTTCGATATCTTCCGGGGTCAGCAGGACCATATCGAAATCACGCCTGACGGCCAGATGCTGAAATCCGTCATCAAGAATAAAAATTCCCGGTCCGTAATGTCTGGTAACCCATGATGCGGACCTGATCCGGACAGGATCAACAACAATTTTAGCTCCGGGATGCTCAATAGCCAGCATTAACGGCTCATCCCCGGCTTCCTGAACCGGACTTTCCGGTTTCACCAGATACGGCAGTTTAGGTGGAGCGGCTCTATAACCTCTGGAGAGTAAAGCCGGGGCAAGCCCCTGAGACAAAGCCCAGTCCAGAAGCCAGCCTGAGAGCGGAGTCTTTCCACTTCCGCCTGAACCGATATTCCCCACCGATACACAGGGACACTCAGGATCAAATCTTGAAAAAGTCCCTTTTGCGTACATTTTTGAACGCATGCCCATAACGGAACCATAAATTTTACCAGCAGGGCAAAGTACCGGAGCAAGTAGTTTTTGTGTTTTTTTTATCAAAAGATTTTCACTCGTTAAAATTCATTCGTCCTCATTCCATAACATCAGAACCAAGTAAGAGTAAGCATAAAACAAGGCCGTGAAAAGTTAAAAGGCAGAACCGCAGCATACCCGGAAGTATGAATGGTTCTGCCTTTTTAAAGTCATTAAAGTTACATTTCAACAGCACCTGAAAATTAAGTTTAAAGGCACCGTCTAAAAATCAACTTTTTCACTGATAATTAGTCGCGGGTTACACCCATGAATCTGATCAGGAAAAGGAACAGGTTGATAAAGTCGAGATAAAGGGAAAGAGCTCCGAGTATTGTTCCTCTGCGTATGGCCACCTGATCATCCATAGGAGCATTTTCGCCCATAGCCTGTAGCTTCTGAGAATCATAAGCTGTAAGACCTGCAAAAATAACTACACCGATAATGGAAATTACAAACTCCATAGCCGAGCTGTGCATGAAGAAGTTCACGATGCTGGCAATGATAATTCCAAAAAGCCCCATCATCAGGAATGAACCCATTCCGGTCAGATCACGCTTGGTGGTCAGGCCGTAAAAACTAAGGGCTGCAAACATTCCGGCAGTGACAATAAAGGTATTAAAGATTGATGAAGCTGTGTAAGCCATCAGTATCAGAGACAGAGTTGCTCCATTCAGGGCACTATAAATGATGAATGTAGTTGTTGCTGTCTGGGCGGACATGTGCTGGATGCGGGCACTGAGATAGATAACAAGTCCGAACTCGGCAATAATGGCACCCCAGAAAAAGATGGAGGGACCAACCATACCGGTAGCCGGATTGACTGAAAAGAATATGGATTGAAAAGCAGGAAGGGTATAAATCATATACGCTACTGCTGCCGTTACCAAAAGTCCAATGCTCATCCAGTTGTAAACCCCGCGCATAAAGGCATTGACTACTTCCGCGCGGGTACGGGGAGTCTGCACGGTTCCAAGTCTGCTCATTTCATTTCCTCCTGTGGAATTGATAGCTTTATGCGGCAATTGACCGCCATTGTTTTTAATCTATAAGGGACAAGATAGTCATCTTGACACGATCTGGCAAGAAAAACCGAACGAAAGAAGCTGACTGCGGCTTAAAAAAGACAATAAAAAACCAATACATATATATAGGTCGGCAGCCACAAATTCCTGAATCATTTCAGGATGGAACCATTTCTCTTTTTTAGTGCATAAGGTCCTGCGCCCAGCGCAGCATGCTGATTAAAACCAGTATGGCCCCTTCGCCCCTTGAAACACGCCATCCGGTTCTTATAAAGACCAGAACCAGTCCCACCATCCCGACCAGAACGGCAAGCCCCGGCAGAGCTTCGGGATTTACATGCAGGGGACGCATTATACATGTCAGCCCCAGCACTCCGGCAAAATTAAAAAAGTCACTACCGATAAGGTTACCGATAAGCATTTCATTTCGGCCTTTGATAGATGCGGCAAGACAGGTGACCAGTTCCGGCAGCGATGTTCCGGCGGCGACAATAGTCATACCTATAACCCACTGCGAAACGCCAAAATGTCTGGCTATGGTAGAAGCGGACTCAACCATAAGTTCACCGCCAAGAGCTATGCCGATAAAACCGGCTATCAGCATGGCCCAGTCTTTCCAGGACAGGCTGACATGCTCTCCAGCAGCCTTTTCCATATCGGTAACAATCGGCGAGGCCGCGGAATTCATCCTTCTGGTGTGCACCATGAGGTAGCCGATATAACAAATTAAAACCGAAGCCAGAATTATTCCGGTAGTCCGCCCGAGGGAATCGAAAAAAGACATAACCAGAATAAAAGCTGTGGTCAGCAGAAGCAGCGGTGTATCACGGTATGCTATGGCCCGGTTTGTGGGTAAAGGTTTTATGAGGGCCATAAGTCCGAGAATAAATCCCAGATTAAAAATATTTGATCCCACTACATTGGATAAAGAAATGTCGGAAAGACCTTTGAAAGCGGCCGTAATAGTTACAAGGAACTCGGGAGCCGAAGTTCCGAAAGCAACTATGGTCAGCCCGATAACCAGCTCTGAAACATTGAATCTGCGTGCTATTTTTGAGGCAGACTCTACTATCCAGTCAGCACCGAACCAGAGCAGAAAGATGCTGGCAACAAACGACAATGCAGTTAAAAACATCAGTATATTCCTAAAGTGGATATCTACAGGATTATTTTTTTATTTTATATTAGGTGGTTTAAAAAAGATCAATCCCCTCCGGCAGGGTCTTTTCTACCTGTTGCAATCTTCCACTCTTTGAGGTCATCAAGATTGCCCTCCGCAAATGAAACTGTATCTCTTTCCGGCAGAACTTCAACAATAGAATCACCTTCGGGGCCTGTTACATTGACTCTGACAGGACCATTGGAAGCCACGGCCTTGCCTGAATACGAAGCAACAAAGGCTGCGGCCTCGCTGATGGCTTCATCACTCCAGCTATCCCCTTTTATATTGCGGCCGAGGCTGTAAGGACCCGGATAATCGATAAGTTCAAATCCGTAATCTCCATCACGCCGGTACTTTTCAACATTCTGATTATCACTGTTATTTCTGCCGATCACAAGCCAGTTAAGCCCAGACCAGTAATGTCTGCCGTGATTTGCAAGCTTAAATGAATTCAAGTCAGGTCCATCAAGATACCTGAACAAGGGGAAATAGCGGGCAGAATTTTCAACTTCAGTCAACCGGCATCCACCGGCGGGAGAAGGAATCTCTGTAAAACCGTATTCTCTGGCCATGCGTAACTGCTGCTTGCGGCCACGCCCGAAAATATGCGGAAGTCTGTCACGGTCAACCAGTCCTGATTTTTCCATAGGAGTGGGAGCGAAGCTTGCGGCACACAAAGGTCGCAGCAGAACATCGGAGACCTCAGCGTCACGCCTGATGGAGTTTAGAGCATCCTTGCGCTGGGACATCGGACGTTGACCGATAACTTCCCCTGAAATCAGAAAAGAGGCTCCATATCTTTCAAGCTGCGTTTTGGCATGATTAAGCATAAAAATTTTGCAGTCCACACACGGGTTGAGCAGCTTGCCCATTCCATATGAAAGGTCGCCGAACATCATCTCTATATATTCACGGCTGATATCAACAGCAACAATATCAACACCGTAAATTTTGCTCCAGTGATCTATTTTATCGGGCTTGCCGAAAAAAGGACTCACATAATGCAGGCCGAGAACTTTGAGCCCCTGATCCTGAATAACCCTGCTGGCCAGAATACTGTCGAGCCCACCTGAAAAGAGGGCCAATGCGTCATATCTTGTTTCCATACGCGCGGCTCTACCTTCATTTATATCAAATCGCAACAGCATAATGCGTCAGAAAACCGGAACACACACAATTTCAGACTATTTTAGAATGTTTTATTAAAAAACATCAGTACGATACTTTCAATGTATAAATATTACTTCAAAGCTCCCATTTCTGACAGTTGCGGTTTAATCACCTATCTGATATCTGATGCTGTTGCCTTAGCGGAATAAATATTTACAATTTTATCCGTAAGGCCCGGACCTTGCGGCGCATCTGCCTGCAAAGCCTCTGACGCATGTGACAATCGTCTGAGTTTTTATTTTTAATGTGTTGCAACGTCCAACCCGATTTCGGAGGATTTATGAGTAGTAAAAAAGTAGCCCCTGACGAACTTCGCCGTGAGGCTCTCAAAACCGCCCTTACCACTATTGAGCGTAAATTCGGAAAAGGTTCAATCATGCGCCTTGATTCCGATGCAACTCAGGCTATTCCCGCAGTTCCTACGGGATGTATAAGTCTGGATCTTGCTCTTGGCATCGGTGGAATCCCCAAAGGAAGAATCACTGAAGTATACGGTCCCGAGTCATCCGGTAAAACAACTCTGGCCCTGCACATCATTGCGGAATGCCAGAAAATGGGCGGAAATGCCGCCTTTGTTGATGCCGAGCATGCTCTGGACATTCAATATGCTAAACGTCTCGGCGTAAAAACCGATGAACTGCTTATATCACAGCCGGACTACGGCGAACAGGCTCTTGAAATAACTGACCTGCTGGTCCGTTCAGGTGGAATCGACATTGTCGTAATTGACTCCGTTGCCGCACTGATCCCGCAGGCTGAGCTTGAAGGAAATATGGGAGAAACTCAGGTCGGCGGACAGGCAAGACTTATGTCTCATGCCCTGCGCAAACTGACCGGAACTATCCACAAATCCAATGCCGTGGTCATTTTCATCAACCAGATCCGCATGAAGATCGGTATGACCGGTTACGGCAGCCCGGAAACCACTTCCGGTGGTAATGCTCTGAAGTTCTATGCATCTGTACGGCTTGATATCCGTAAAATTCAGACCCTTAAAGATAAGGAAGAAGTTTACGGTTCACGCACAAGAATAAAAATAGTTAAAAACAAAGTGGCCCCGCCGTTCAGGGAGGCTCTTGTAGACATACTTTACGGAACAGGAATGTCCAGAGAAGGCGAGATTCTGGATCTCGGAGTCGACAACGGAATTGTTGACAAAAGCGGGGCATGGTATGCCTTCGGTTCCGAGAGACTGGGACAGGGAAAAGAAAATGTCCGCCAGATGCTGCTTGAAAATCCTGACCTGCGTCAACAGATTGAAGATAAGCTTCTGGTTCATCTGGGCATGAAGGAAGCTGACGAAAACACAGCTGATAAGGCGGTTGACTCAGCTAAATCCGAAGAGTAAAGCCTTTCAACCCGGCCGGAGGATTACCCGGCCTGCGTATCTGCCCGCCATAAATTGTATTTATGGCCGTGGCAGGACATATTATTGAGGTTCTTACTGATAAATAACCATCAGGCGGAACCCCACCGTAACAGAACGGACCACACAAAGAGCTATGGAGACTTTGATGAAGGCCAGTGAAATCAGAGAAAAATTTCTGAATTTTTTCAAAAAGAACGGACACACAGTTGTTGACAGTTCCTCACTTATTCCAAGAGATGACCCGTCTCTGCTTTTTACAAATGCAGGTATGGTTCAGTTTAAAAAGACCTTTCTCGGTCAGGAAAAAAGGGACTACATAAGAGCGACAACTTCTCAGAAGTGCCTCAGGGTCGGCGGTAAACATAACGACCTTGAAAATGTTGGCAGAACCGCAAGGCACCACACCTTCTTTGAAATGCTTGGCAACTTTTCCTTTGGTGACTACTTTAAGGAAGATGCCATTAAATTCTGCTGGACCTTTCTGACTGAAGAGCTTGGTCTCCCTAAAGAAAAACTCTATATTACTATATATAAAGACGATGATGAAGCCGGCGAACTATGGCAGAAAGTAGCCAATGTTCCAGCTGACAGAATCTATCGCCTCGGTGAAAAGGACAACTTCTGGTCCATGGGCGACACAGGACCGTGCGGCCCCTGCTCGGAAGTGCATATAGATCAGGGCGAAGAAATGTCCTGCGGACCGAACTGCGGCATTGGAAAATGCGACTGTGACAGATTTCTTGAAATCTGGAACCTCGTTTTCATGCAGTACGATCAGGATGAATCCGGCAACAGAGTTCCCCTGCCGCGCCCGTCTATCGACACCGGAATGGGACTTGAAAGAATTGCTGCGGTCTGTCAGGGCGTGCAGTCCAACTTTGAGACAGATCTTTTTCAGCCGCTGATTCAGGCGGTAGCTAAAGAGGCCGGTGTAAAATACAAAGATGACAAAGAGACCGACACGGCTCTTCAGGTTATCGCCGACCATTCCAGATCCATAGCATTTCTTATCACCGACCAGATTCTTCCTTCAAATGAAGGACGCGGATACGTTCTGCGCCGTCTTATCAGGCGCGCTTTCAGATTCGGACGTCTCATCGGTCTCACCGATCCTTTCCTCTACAGATCAGTTGAACGCGTAGTGGAACAGATGGGCGGACAGTATCCCGAGCTGGAAGCAAACAAAGATTTCATGCTTCGTATGGTTAGAGAGGAAGAAGAACGGTTCAGCCAGACCCTCGACAAGGGACTCCTTATTCTTGAAGAAGAAATGGAAGATCTCGGCAAGAAGGGATCTGCGACTATTACCGGAGAAATAGCTTTCAAACTTTACGACACATACGGCTTTCCCCTTGATATCGTTAATGACGTAGCCGAGAAGAAAGGCTTCAGTGTAGACGAAGACGGATTCAAGGCAGCAATGCTGGAGCAGAAATCCAGAGCTAAAAAAGCCTGGAAAGGCTCCGGGGAAAAAGACGTAGCATCAATTTTTCACCATCTCCTTGAAGCGAGCCTTAAAAACCGCTTCACAGGTTATGAAACCCTTACCGGGGAATCCAGGATACTTAGCATCCTTTCCGAAGAAGGCGAACACCTTGAACGTCTGACTCAGGGACAGGGCGGATACATTGTTACCGCGGCAACTCCTTTTTACGGAGAATCCGGCGGTCAGCAGGGAGATACAGGATCGATCGAGACCATGACCGGCTCAGCCGATGTTCTCGAATCAGTAAAACCTTCTCCCGAACTTATCGGCCAGAAAGTCTTTGTCAACGAAGGTGAACTGCTCCCGGAACAGGAAGCAACTCTCGCAGTTGATGAGAACAGGAGAATCGCCACCGCGCGAAACCACACCGTTACACACCTTCTCCACTCAGCTCTGCGTAAAGTACTTGGCGACCACGTCAAACAGGCCGGCTCTCTGGTCGGTCCGGACAGGTTGCGCTTTGACTTCACCCATATTGCCGCGATGACTCCGGAAGAGATCAAGGCAGTAGAAGATGATGTAAACAAAGCGATACTCGCCGATATCACCGTAAAGAAAAGCGTAATGTCCAATGAAGAAGCTCACAAACTGGGAGCTACAGCGCTTTTCGGTGAAAAATACGGCGACGAGGTAAGAGTGGTGGAAATCCCGGGGCAGAGTATGGAACTCTGTGGCGGGACTCACCTTAGAGCAACCGGGGAAGCCGGCACCTTCGTGATTCTTTCCGAATCAGGAGTTGCAGCCGGAATACGCCGTATCGAAGCTGCGACCGGATGGAATTCCCTTCGCTTCCTGCAGGAGCAGCGTAATGAGCTTGACAACTCGCTAGCCATGCTCAAAGCAACTCCCGGACATCTTGCGGATAGAATATCCGGCTTGATGGCTCAGGTGAAAGAACTGACAAAAGATAATGACAGACTGCAAGCCAAGCTGGCATCCGGCGCTGGTTCAGACCTTATGCAATCCGTAGAGGAAATCTCCGGAGTCAAGGTTCTGGCCGCCAAGTTGGAAGTCACCAACGTCAAAGCACTGAGAGATCAGACCGATGCACTGAAATCCAAAATGGAATCAGGAATCATCTGCCTCGCGGCTGTGACAGGAGAAGGCAAGGTCTCACTTATCGTTGCTGTCACCAAGGATCTGCATGACAGATTCAAGGCCGGAAACCTGATTAAAGAGGTCGCGGCCGAAGTTGGCGGCGGTGGTGGTGGAAGGCCTGATATGGCTCAGGCAGGAGGAACAAATCCTGCCGGGATTGAAAATGCCTTCTCAAAACTGAAAAAGATCGTCAGTGAAGGCTGATAAAAAAAATTACGAACTGGAAATCAGCTCTTGACAGGACAAGATAAGACAGCTTATAAGTCCCATTCCAGTTTTTACGTAAGGAGCATTTTAGATGAAAACATATACTCCCAAAACAGAGGACATCGTACACGATTGGTATGTTGTTGATGCCTCTGATATGGTACTCGGACGTCTGGCAACCAGGATTGCCAACAAACTGCGCGGAAAAGACAAACCTATTTTCGCACCCCATGTTGATACCGGAGATTTCGTTATCGTACTGAACGCTGACAAAATCAAAGTTACCGGCAACAAAATGGACCAGAAAAACTACTACAAGCACACCAACTATCCCGGTGGACTCAAGACTAGAAATCTGGCTGAAATGCTTGAAAGGAAGCCTGAACTCGTTATCGAAACCGCTGTTCGCGGCATGCTTCCCAAAAATCGTCTCGGTCGTCAGATGATCAAAAAACTGAAAGTTTATGCAGGCACTGATCATCCTCACACTGCACAGCAGCCCAAGCCACTTGAGTTTTAAATTCCGGAGCAGATATAATGAGCCAAGATTTTAATTACGGTACAGGTAAAAGAAAAACTGCCATTGCTCGTACCCGCATCTACAAAGGTAGCGGAGAAATCACCATCAACGGTAAATCTTTCGAGGAATTCTTTCCCCGTAAGACCCTGAGAATGATTGTACAGCAGCCCCTCAAACTGACCAGAACACTCGGCAAGCTCGACATTAAAGTCAACACTTGCGGTGGTGGTGTAGCCGGTCAGGCTCAGGCTGTAAGACATGGCATCTCTCGCGCACTGATCGAAATGGACCCAGAAATGCGTTCAGTTCTCAAACGCGCTGGCCTTCTTACCCGCGATGCTCGTAAGAAAGAACGTAAAAAGTACGGTCAGCCCGGCGCTCGCGCAAAGTACCAGTACTCAAAACGTTAATCGAATTTTTCGTATCCTTACGAATATTTCTGGAGGCGAAGTTGCTTATGCAACTTCGCCTTTAGGTGTTTGTATAAGTCTTTTTTATGGGACCTAATAACCGTAACAATGGGCTTTTACTTGTTTTTAGCTATATCTTTTTAATATTATTCACCGTATAGCCTAGCTTTAGTCTCCAAAAAAAGTTAATGTTATATGAAATTAGGATGGAATATAATATGGCTCGAAACACCACAGCTCTATATGACAAAATTTTTTTTGCCAGACAGCCCATATTGAAAGAGGACAGCTCTATATGGGGTTACGAGTTGTTGTTCAGAAACAGCAGTGCAGCAACTAAAGCTGATATCACAGATGATTACAAGGCAACTCTCAATGTAGCTGCCAACTCCTGCGCTATCCCCGGTCAGCCAGTTCAACCCGGAGTCAAGCTGGTTATAAATTTTTCTCATAAATCCATCCTCGAAAAAATTCCCTACGCCCTTCCATCACAAAATACAGTAGTCCAGATCTCGGAAACAATTCCCCCGACCCCGAATCTTCTTGCAGCTCTGCAGGAACTTTCAAATGATGGTTATTACATAGCTATTAATGACTATGAGGTACGCCCTCAGGGAGAAATACTCATTGACTATGCCGATGCGGTATTTGTCGATGTTCTGACAGCGAATACGGAGTCATTAAAAAGAGCGCACAAAAGTTGCGAAGGTAAAAAAGTTCAGCTCATTGCCAAAAGAGTTGAAGATTCAGAAAAATATGAATTAGCCAAAAGAGTCGGCTTTAAACTTTTTCAGGGCTACTTCTTCAAAAAACCGGAAAATATCGGCAACAGACGGCTCAATTCAAATGAAATAGCCAGACTGAAACTATATAGACTGATTGAAAATGACATGCCGGATTTTGACGATCTGGCTGAAGCTATCCAAGCTGATGTTTCACTTACATATCGGCTGCTGACATTACTGAACTCACCTATTTTCGGGTTTTCTCAAAAAATAAAATCAGTAAAGCAGGCCATAGTTCTTGCCGGTTGGAAGCTGCTCAAAAACTGGCTCAGGGTAATTATATTAACGGACCTGACCCCGCCCCAGAAATCTTCCGAACTTCCGTTAAACTCAGCCCAACGCGCAAAATTTCTGGAACTTACGGCAAGGGCCTACAACAACCGGAATATAGACCCTGAAACAATGTTTCTGCTGGGACTGTTTTCACTTCTTGAACCAATGTTCGACCTCCCCATGGCCAGTGTCATCAAATATCTCCCGTTGGATCAAGAAATACAGTCAGCACTCTGCGGAGAACGTAATATTTATACGGACTGGCTGGACATGGCCATTCTGTTTGAAACAGCGCAATGGGATGTGCTTGAACGGCATCTTGGGGAACTCGGGTTCGATCCGCTCATTGTTTCAAGATGCTATTACCTGTCCATGCGCTGGGCCAATGCCTTTTTCCATAACCCTGCCGAGGCGTCCTGAACACATCCAGAAAAGAACTTCCAGAGGTATTTATGAAGATCCTGATTGTTGGTGAGGATAAACGCATTGACGGCCTGAACTCTTTTTTAGAGGGGCAGGGACATACAGTCCTTTCTACACCGGACCGGGATAAACTGCTTTTTGTTTTCGCGCGCAACATACCTGACCTTCTCATCATGCCGGGGACCTCTGAATATGTGGAATCCCTTGATATGATCCGGGAAATCAATCAGGGAACAGAATGTATTCTGATAACGGATACTTCGAATAAAGATGAAATAGACCTTATATTCAATGTCAAAGAAGCTAATTTCATCTCATGGCCTATTGATTTAGAACTTCTGGCAACCAAGATAAGTTACTGCTCCGACCGTCTCAAAGTTAAAGCCGAGCAGGAAAACAAGCAGCTTCTCAGTGATCTCATCCTTCATGGCCTTCCATTCCCCGCTATGCTTATTTCAGATTGTGGTGAAAAACTTGTCTTAGCTAATAGAAGTGCCCGTGAACTTAATCCTGATGACTATGGAATAAGTCAAATCCCATTTTTCCATGTAATTGATAAAGATCTTGTTGCAACTCTTTTCAGTCATGAAGCATCTTATAACCAGCAGACTCTTGCCGGAGTGAAAGCTTATGGCAGATATTGGAATATTTCAGTTGAACAGGTGCTTCCGGGGATATTTCTTTTTACAGCGCAGGACATAACCCAGCAGCGCAACCAGCTGCAGTTGCGTGAAGAAATCGAAAGAATAGCACGGCATGATCTGCGTTCACCAACGGCAACTATAATAGGTTTTGGAAATGTTCTTGAATCAGAGTCCGAGTTAAGCGAAGAAAACAAAATGATTGCCTCCACTATCAGAAAGACGGCGGAACGCATGATCAGAATTATTGATACTTCACTGACTCTTATAAGACTTGAAAACGGATCTTTTACTCCGGATATGCATCCTTTCAACCTTATGAACGCTTTGACAGCCGCAGAAACCGATGTTTCACAAATTGTTATGGAGAAGTCCTTGAACATTGAGTGGTTTATGGGTAACTCTCCTCTTCCCCACGGAGTTCCACTGGTCACTTATGGCGAAGCATCAATGGTTGTGACTATGTTTTCAAATCTCATTAAAAATGCGGTCGAAGCAGCTCCGATGGGAACAACAGTAACAATCAGGATACGTGACCTGGGCAGCATAATTTCTACAGAAATCCACAACTCAGGCGAAGTTCCCAAAGAAATTAAAAATAACTTTTTTGATCGCTATGCAACAAGTGGCAAAAAATACGGCACCGGACTCGGTACGCACAGCGCCAGACTCATAGCCAGAATAATGGGTGGAGATATCAGCTTTACATCTTCAGAAGATGAAGGAACAACTCTCAAGGTAATGCTTCCCAAACCACCCCAGAAGGATCAGTAAAATAATGGCAGCCAATACTAAACCGCGCCCTTGTCTGGTTTTTGCCGATGACAAGGGTGAGATATATGATGAACCGGATCTTTTAATGCTCTGCCGCCGTGGTGACGAGCTTGCTTTACCCAGACCTGACGAATATGTACCACTCCCTCCTGAAAGCGATTTCTTCATGCTTCCCGGAAGATATGCAATAGGCCTTGACCCGGAAACAGGCGAAGTGGAAGAAGTGGAAGGAACCGCTATGGCTGCTTTCGCATGCCCCGGATATACTTTGACCGGCCATGCTGCATACGAAAACGGAGAAGATGCCCCTACCCTACCGCTGTTTGCATACGGAGCAGTAGGTTATGCCAACGGTAAATTCTGGATTACAGCAAAAAAAGTAGACGAAGACAAAAGACAGGTTTTTTCTAAAATTTCCTGTGAAAAAATAGATCAGGGCGCCAATAAGCTGATGAAAGATTTCCCGGAAAATCGGCTCATCAGACATCTTGCAGGATGCGCTCTCACTTACGGCTGCCCTGCCGCAAAAAATCTGGCTCTTGGAAGATTTGAAGCTCCCCTGCCGACATCCAGATCATGCAACGCCCGCTGCATCGGCTGCATTTCAGAACAGCCTGATGAATCTGATTTTCCTTCCACGCAGAACCGCATTCAGTTCACTCCGACAGTTAAAGAAATAACCGAAGTGATGCATGTACATGCCAAACATGAAAAAAAGCCCATATTTTCTTTCGGGCAGGGTTGTGAGGGAGAGCCGCTGACAGAAGCTGCCCTGCTGCACGATTCAATAGCCAAATATCGCAGTGATGGAGGAAAAGGGACTATCAACATCAATACTAATGGTTCAATAACAGAATCAATGAAACCGTTGGCAAAAGCCGGTCTTAGCTCCATAAGAGTGAGTTTGAATTCTCTGCGTAAAGAGGTCTACAACTCATATTACAGACCAAAAGGCTATAGCTTTGATGATGTCAGTGCCACAATTGAGCTGGCCAAAAGCCTTGGGGTACATGTTTCACTAAACTATCTTTTCTTCCCCGGAATAAGTGACACGGAATACGAGCTCGAAGCTCTGCTGGAAATTGCTAAAAAAACAAAGCTGGACTTCATCCAGCTGAGAAACCTGAATCTGGACCCTGACCTTTATATGGAGGTTATGGAGCCACATGAGTTCGGCCCGGTGATGGGATTCAACAACTTCCGCAAACGGATTAAAAAAGAATGCCCGTGGCTTAAATTTGGATATTTTAATCCATATCTCGGATAATTTTTTTAGAATTAAACTTGTTAAAGCCGACTGTACAAAATGTATGGTCGGCTTTTTATATTAACCACTGGCCCGTCAGCCTTTCAATATATATAGTGAGGCATCATGCGGTTTTTTAAAATATTTTTCATTGCAGCAATTCTGTTCCTATGGCTGCCACAGGGCTATGCGGCTTCTCCAGCAGTAGTCCAGGAGTCTCTTTTGAGCTCAAGGATAACTTCGGATGTTAAACTTCCCGAGGTTGGAATCTCAGGTCGGCTTACTTCGCAATTGAAGCAGACCGCACTAAGAGAATTTGAATTTTCCAGTACCTTTGATCCAAAACTTTTTCCAATAAAATGCCGCCGGATAACTGCAAACGGAAAAAGCTTGATCAAAAACAAAAAAATTATCATTTCCGATTTAAAAGTAAATGTTGCCGCAGCCAAATTAGCTGAAGGAATTCCAGAACTTGAAAATTCCGAAATAAAAATTGCCGGAAGCATGATCTACTATCCTGAATCAGGACGAATATCCTCACCGGAATTGAAGATAAAAATAGGTTCCCTGCCTAGATTCTCAGCCAGTTTGAATTATGATCCTTCCGGACAAGGAAGCGTCTTCTTAAAAATTCTGACACCTGAAAAAATTCTGGAAACGGCTATAGCCCTGACGGGCAAAACTGAAATCATGGACTGGTCCCATGATGGAAATCTGTCACTTTCATTTGCGATCAAAAATCTTGCCAGACCGGAGCCGCAGCTACTCATCAATACAGATAATTTTTCTATCTCTTCTCCTGACTCAAATTTTATGGCTGACGGAATTAAACTCGAGTTCAATGGAATTTTTGATCCGATCAGCAGGGTAATTATGAGTTCTCTTAAAATAGAAAAAGGAGAAGCTCTGTATAAAACACTCTACTTTGATTTAAATACACATCCTGTTGAAACTAAATCTGAATTTATAATTCCTGAACACCATGCAATGGCATTGAAGACACAGCTCTCATGGAAAAATGTTCTTAAATTATCGGCTTCCATCGAACCTGAAATCAATAAAAACAGATTTAAGGCCAGAGTTGAAATTCCTGAATCAAATATTTCCAACCTATTTGCAATTTTTGCAGTTGAACCGCTAAGTCTCGAAAATATGGACGCATCGGGAACCATGAGTTGCGATTTTGACATAACAGGTTCTCAGAATGCCACCGCAGTTGATGGTAATTTGAATATTTCAAATTGCAATTTTAACTCCGCAGATCTTTCTGCACACGGAATCAGCCTTAAGCTTCCCTTAAACATCATTCTTGATAAAAATTTTCACCCGATAGCCGACAGCAGTGTAAGCGATCCTGAGTCAGGCATATTCACCATGGAAAGACTTAAAGCCGGAACTGCATCTGTCAGTGATCTCAAAATCCCGCTTAAAGTTTCCTCCCGAAGAATAACCTTTGAAAATCCACCGCCAATAAATTTCAGCAATGGAACTCTCAGTATAGACAGTTTTCTAATCAATAATCCTTTTTCTGCGAAATTCAGCGCGATTGCAGATCTCAGAGCATCCGGAATCAGGCTGGCCCCGCTATCACCGGCGGGACTGCCATTATCAGGAGAAATAAATGGAAAACTTAAATGCTGGCTGCTCAAAGATTCTCTATCCACAACAGGCCGGTTGACCGGCAAAATTTATGACGGAGAGGTAAACATCTCAGAGATTTTTGCTAATGATCCATTCTCTGAAAGCTTACAGTACGGAGCAGATATATCTATTAAAAAAATGGATCTTGCACCGCTAAGTACAGCGTTAGATATCGGTCTCATTACCGGTAAAGTTGATGCTTCTTTAAAAAATCTAGTGGTTGCATACGGCCAGCCGGCAACTTTTGATCTCATGATAAAAAGCTCTACTGGTAAATACAAAAAGGAGATCAGTCTGAAAGCTATCAATTCTCTTTCAGTCATTGGTACAGGTTCCGGGCTTACCGGGCTTGGGGTCGGATTTTTTTCAAGTTTTTTCCAAAAATTTTCATATAAATCGTTAGGAATGAAATGTGACCTTGATAATGACCTGTTCAAAATCAGAGGCTTGATTAAAGACAACGGGGTTGAGTATATCATTAAAAGACCGATTTTTTTCGGGGTTAATGTTGTTAACAGCAACCCCGATAACCTGATCAGTTTTTCTGACATGCTTGCAAGAATCAAACGTGTCTCGGAGAGTGAAAATAAATTTTAACCTGAGGAGAATATTAATGCCTGCAAAACTTTTTAGAATAACAATTGGCATGCTGCTGCTTTCAATGGCTGCCTGCGTTACCGTGAATATCTATTTCCCGGCTGCTAAAGTGGAAAAAACAGCCCAGTCTATTGTTGATGACGTCTATGGTACACAAAAAAATAGCACCGACAAGCCACAACAAACAGAACAGGACCAGAGTTCATCCCTTGATAGATTTCTGGCCTTAATTACAGTTAGAACCGCTCAAGCAGCAGAACTTTCTGATCAGGAGTTGAAAAGTCTTAAACAGTCTAATTCAGCTATCCGTGGTTTGAAACACAGCATCATTCAAAACCATAAGCAGCTTGAGCCATACTATAGCTCAGGCAACATCGGAATATCGAATAAAGGATATCTTGTTCTCTACAGCAAAAAAGGGCTTAATATCAAAGAAATGGCAAAACTACGCAGAATAATAAAAGAAGATAATGCAAACCGCAGAAAGCTTTACGAAGAAGTAGCCGCCTCAATGAACATTCCCGGCAGCGAAATCGCCAAAGTTAAAGATATATTTACCAGAGTCTGGCAAAAAAGAGCACCAGCAGGATGGATTATCCAGGATCAGGCAGGAAACTGGCACAAAAAGTAAACCTAAAAAAATCCCCCGCAAACTTTTAAGTCTGCGGGGGATTTTTAAATTATTTCAATAAACAGATGAACTAAAAATTAATCTGAACCTGTTCATCTTCTTCATTTTCGCGACGGACCATTTCACCTATCTGCCATGCATCGATATTCATACCGGAAAGGCGGTCCATAACATCCTGAGCCTGATCCTGTTTTACAACCAGAATATAACCTATTCCGCAGTTGAAAATCTGAAGCATTTCAGGCCAGCTTAAATTGCCCTGCTCTTTAAGCCAGTTAAAGACAGGAGGCATATCCCATGAGCCAAAATTAAACTTGGCTACGAGCTGATGCGGGAGAATACGGGGGACATTATCGTAAAAGCCTCCGCCGGTGACATGAACCATTCCATTGATCTCAATCTCACGCATAATGACGCGGACGACATCAGCATAAATTTTAGTTGGTTCAAGCAGAGCTTCACCTATTTTTTTATCCGTTCCGGGAAGGATATCATCTGAAGAGAATCCTGATTCATCATATATTTTGCGGACAAGTGAATAACCGTTCGAGTGGATTCCTGATGAAGCGAGTCCAATAATACTATCTCCGATTGTGATAGAAGAACCGTCAACAATCTTCATGTTGTCGACAATACCTACACAAAAACCGGACAGGTCATATTCACCATCAGCATAGAATCCCGGCATTTCTGCGGTTTCACCGCCAAGCAAGGCACATCCGCTCTGCTTGCAGCCTTCCACAATACCGGCAAGAACCTGCTCAGCAACACCGCTTTCAAGCTTACCTGTAGCAAAGTAATCAAGAAAGAACAGTGGCTTGGCACCCTGAACAAGAATATCATTAACACTCATGGCAACCAGATCGATGCCGATGGTATTATGCTTGTTCTCAGCAAAAGCCAGTTTCAATTTAGTTCCAACACCATCAGTACCAGATACAAGGACAGGTTCTTCCATCTGGGTCAGGTCCAGTTTGAACAATCCTCCGAAACCGCCGATGTCTGTAACAACACCTTTGGTAAAGGTGGATGACACCATATTTTTAATGCGTCCAATGAAGTCATTAGCCGCTTCAATATCAACTCCGGCGGCCTTATAAGCATCGGATCGACTTGCCATAAATTTCCTCCTAACAGTCACTAAAAAGGCAGTATAAGTTTTTATGAACTTTAGTTCAAGAAAGATTCTGACTCCTGAAACTTATATCTGAAAGTTCAGGCCCGCAGCTTGCATGTTATTTTTGATATGTCTATATTTAAAAATCGGAGGACAGCCATGAACAAAGCAATTCTAAGCATATTACTTTTATTTGCCTTAAGTGTCACAGCCTCTCCGGCCGGCGCTGGAAGCAAATTTGCCAACAAGGACACCGCTAAAAATCGAAAAGACATAATTTTCGGCACAAACAGTGGACACACCGATATCTCAATTGAATCAGACAGTAAATCAAATAGAATCACTATACGCTCTAAAAAGAAGAATGAAAGCGAAAACAACCTGATGGGACCAATATTTGTTGCCCCTGAGATCAAACCATCTGTAGATTAAAAAATATGACATACAAGGCAAGACTCTGGAAAAAGCTTGATAGTGGAAAAGTGGGATGCAGACTGTGCAGCCACTTCTGCACAATGACAGTTGGTGAGCGCGGCAAATGCGGTGTGCGGCAGAATATTGACGGAGAACTGGTTACTCTCGTCTACGACAAAGTCGCGGCCATTAACATTGATCCTGTTGAAAAAAAGCCCCTTTACCATTTTCTGCCCGGGACCCGGACCTTTTCAATTGGAACTCAGGGTTGTAATTTAGGATGTGATTTCTGCCAGAATTCATCACTTTCACAGCCTCCGAGGGCGGGGAAAGCAATTTCAGGACAACCGGCAACGCCTGAAGCTATTGTAGCCAATGCTCTGGAATATGAAGCAAAGTCCATATCGTACACCTATTCAGAGCCTACAGTATTCTTTGAGCTTATGCAGGATACCGCAGAGCTTGCTCACAAGCACGGCTTAAAAAATATTCTAGTCTCAAACGGATTCCAGAGCAGTGAATGCCTGAATGAGCTGGATGGACTGATTGACGCTGCAAATATTGACATTAAGGCTTTCAACAATATTTTTTACCGCGAAATATGCAAAGCGAGGCTGGAACCAGTTCTTGAAAATGTAAAACAAATCCACAAAATGGGCTGGTGGCTCGAAATAACAACCCTCATCATACCTGATAAAAATGACGATATTGCTGAACTTGGAAAACTTGCCGGCTTCATTGCAGAAATTTCAGGCGAGGAAACTCCATGGCATATCTCAAGATTCCATCCCGATTATAATATGCAGGACACACAGCCGACTCCCATGGAAACGCTCAAAGCCGCAAGGTCCGCCGGTTATGAGGCCGGATTGAAATATATCTACATAGGAAACATTTCAAATAATGAGTATTCCGCAACATTCTGCCCGGGATGCGGGGCTGAAGTTATAAGCAGAAACGGCTTCAGCATAAGAAATAAAGGACTGAGTCATGGCAAATGTAAGGAATGCGGAATGCTGCTGGCCGGGGTATATGACTGATACAGCAATGAATTTTAGTTTTTTTTAATTTTATCCTTGCCAAGCATATCTTTTTTGAGTATTCAATCTCTCCTTGGCAACGAATCGGGGCATGGCGCAGTTTGGTAGCGCGCTTGCTTTGGGAGCAAGATGCCGGGAGTTCAAATCTCTCTGCCCCGACCACGAAATTTCAAAGGGCCTTACGTTTTTAAAACGTAAGGCCCTTTTTTGTTGTTGGATACAAAAACCTTAATCGCCTGAGCATGCTCTGGTCCAAGTTCTCCTGCATAGCCAACAAGCTCATCTTGAACAAATCTTGCAACCATCGTCTACACTCCACTATTCTCTTTCAAGTCCGGTGGGTGGTTTGATGTACTGCTCATACAGGTTCAGCGAAACCGCTACTGGAACCTTGAATGGGTCTACACCAAACAAATTTGCTGGTTGAATTTGTGGTGCTGGGTGTGGGTTACTGTGGAGATAAGTTAAGATTTTGTGTAGACAAAAGTTCGTTACGCAAATCATCTAAAAATTTATTTCTAACACAATAACTATTTGTTTTAATATTTAAATATTCATTGAAATCCATCTCTCGATGTTCTTTGTTACTGTTCTTCTCTTCCAAAAAAGAAAACAAATCACTCCCATACTCACCAACAAGATATTCAAATTCATCCACAGATATAACTTGAAATTCAAAATTATCTGGTATCACCCCTACTTCTTCTTCAAATAGATCTTTTAGATAATCTTTTATAAATGAATTTAAAAAATACCCACGATCGTAAGTAACTATCAGCCTTTGCACCTTGCATCCTTTAAACTTACCAAGTTTAGAATCACTACAGCAATTTATAGCTGTTTCAAATTGATAAAACTGTTTTACCGCCTTACCTATTGTATTCCTAAGATCTTTCTTTACTTTTTTATCATCTCCAAATTGTTTTGCACCCAAATAGAGCATTGGGTACTTCACCTCAATAACAAGCAGCTTATCCCCATCTAAGATCAGCCAGTCAGGTGAATCTTTTGTCTTATGATACCTGAATTCTGGAAGAAGTTGGCCTTCAGTACCGCATCTCTTCAACAATTCACCAATGTAATCCTGAAAAACATACCCAAATGAAGACCTAAAAGGATTGACTTTACCTTTATCTCTATACAAATCAGCTAAATCAAAAAATAGACCGTGAGTAACTCGATATAATAGTAACCCCGGGACTGGAACTAAATAAGGTTTGCTGTTAAGCTCATATGGTCTTTTTTCAGGTATAATTAAAGGATACTTCAGGAGAGGGTTAAATGAATATTTTTCATATCCAGAACGTATAGATTTGCATTCACCCCTAAACTTTGCATAATCACAAGAGACATAGTTTAAAAACAAATCCTGATTCTTATCATTAAACATAGTGCATTTTGAATCTCTATACTTAAGAACATGTCCGTTCTTTGATTTTGAATAGAACGCACAGGCCATATAAAATAAACATTCTAGATTGAAGCCAGTTAAATTTTGAATATCATCTTTGACATCTATAGTTGTCTTGTCACATTCGTCCCACAATCTTGAGTACAATAAGTATGTTCGAGGGATGAGATACTCGGATGGACGAACAAAATCCCAAGAAATCGATCCATGTCGCAATAAATAGGCAACACCATCGCCATCATCATGCAAAGGGTCTTTAAGATTCATATACATCTTTGCAGCAAACAAGAGACCTTGTTCATCAAGCTCATATCCGCGGAAATCATTGCTATGGCGTATCAAGACCATAGAAAGATAGGCTAAGATATGATCTATGCTAGCTTTTAGTGAATTTGATGATTCATAAGATTTCTTACCTATCCAGTTCAATGACTCAAAAACATTGTACTTTCTAAGATGATTCACCAAGTCTTGATATATATATTCTTCGTCATTTTCATTTGCGAGGATTAAGATTTCCTTTCCTGCAATACTAATACTCTGACTGGTATCGCCCATTGAAAACTCCTACACACCAACTTAATTTGACAATCATATTTAAAGATCAGCCAACCTCAACACCAGCTTACCCAATGTTGTCGCATGATAGTTTTTATTCGACAATTTAATGAGTTTTAGTCTTTCAAGATGTTCCTTATAACTATCTTGAAGCGCAGCAGCATCATAAACTTCGTTAGGTTGACCTAACTCACGAGAAATTGGTTTCAAAAGATCGTAATGTGTCTCATAGTAATCTTCATACTCATCTGTCCCCACATAAAGAGATAGATAACAGAGCCATATGACCTCAATGTCATTAATATCATTCAAAAGAGCTAATAAATACCTAGCTTCAAGCGCATTAATTTGCTTACAGGTCATGCCATTGATAACTATAGATGAAATATATTTAATTCTTTCTTCTGATGTACTACGTGCAACTTGAAAGGCTCCATCTTCAAATAAAGCTATATATTCTGGGTTAACTTTCCTTTCATGAAATCTTTTAGCTTCTTTCTCTTCAAGAAGTTCAATCCGATCATCAAGTCTTTTTATAAATGTCTCTATT
Source organism: Maridesulfovibrio bastinii DSM 16055 (assembly GCF_000429985.1). Classification (NCBI taxonomy): domain Bacteria; kingdom Pseudomonadati; phylum Thermodesulfobacteriota; class Desulfovibrionia; order Desulfovibrionales; family Desulfovibrionaceae; genus Maridesulfovibrio; species Maridesulfovibrio bastinii. The sequence goes on along the minus strand of NZ_AUCX01000005.1, from coordinate 81,622 downwards.
CTATCTATCCGTTGGTTTGGAATAAAGGTCGTAACTAGCTCAGCAAAAAAACCGCCAGCGGGAACAACACTTGATGCTGCTTTAATTGCCGAGACACCTTTATCTAAAGATGTACCACCTAAACGATCTCTGTCGGACATATTATCTCCATTTCATAACATTTCCACCCATAAATATTGACACAATAACTCTAGCACTTACTTTGTCAACCAGAACACGAGAGTCAGTCCATAGACAGGCATCCAAACCTACTATCACAAAAAGAACTTCATACACCTATCAAAGAGTGGGGAGAATTTATGAACTCGTCTCGTAAAGCTATGACGAGTTGCATCAGTTTGTTAGACACTAAATCAGAACAAGCCTCTACTCTCCAAACTTTGAGACTCCTTGTATCCGACCTTATATTTATCCAAACAAAGGAGAAAACATGCACATTTCACTAACTCCTGAATTGGAAGAATAGGTAAGAATCAAAGTTCAGTCAGGACATTACAATAATGCCAACGAAGTTATCCGCGAAGCTTTAAGGTTTATGATAACCAATGAAGAGCTTGTAAACATGATGAAATTTGAATTATTTCAATTATTACAAAGAAAACCCCATGCTCTAAAACAAGACACCGAGAGTCCTAATCTCTCTGCCCAGACCACAAAATTTCAAAGGCCTTACGTTTTTAAAAACGTAAGGCCTTTTTTATTATTAATAACCTTTTAAAAGTTCAGCTCTTAGGGGGTGGTGCTATATGAGTCATGCGGGCATCACTGCACTAAAATAATACTCCAATTGCCCTAATTCCCAATAGTTGATTACTAGTCCCAGATCCCTTCACAAAACCAGCAGATTTTAACAAAAGTTTCAAAATTTATACCGCCTTATCAATTTCTCAGAATGAACTTCATCTTGTAGCTAATACTTTGATCATTTCTGCATCCATCGCAGAAAGTTTTAACAAAATATTAGACATTATTGTTTCCAATTTCTTTTCATGATAATTTTAATAATCTAGGCTTGAAATGCGGAGGTAAAAATGGGTCTAAGAATAAAGTTTTTAATAGCATTTACGCTTATGGCGCTGGTGGTCTTATCTATGTTTATAAGCACCTTCTTTATTACCAATGATCAAAAGACTGATGGTCTGGTAGTCAACCTTGCTGGAAGGCAAAGAATGCTCTCCCAAAAAATGTCAAAAGAAACTCTTGCATTTATGCTTGAATTTCAAAAAACAAAAAAAATCAACCCAACAGCAAGGCAACAAGTTGAGTCTACACGAAATCTTTTTGATAACACTCTGAAAGCGTTAATTCTGGGAGGGCCAGCTCCTATAACTTTTAAACCGGATGGAAAAACCCGTAACCTTCCCCCCTCTTCAAGTCCTGCAAAAGACCAGCTGGAAAAAGTAAATTCAATGTGGGAAAAATTTAAAAAATCCCTAAATAATGTTCTACAGCATGAAGATGTGCAATCTCTTTCATACATTATGAGCAATAATGTGCCATTGCTAAAAGAGATGAACAAAGCAGTGCTCATGCTCCAGAAGCAAAGTGAGGCAAAAACATCTCTTATCGTGTACATTCAGGCGGCAGGGATAATATTATTCATACCTATTTCGATTATGCTCTATCTGGTTATAAGCCTGCAGGTATTGATCCCATTAAACCAGATAAGTAGATATGCATCCAGAATCAAAGCCGGAGAGCTCGATGCTGAGACCTATGACAATTGCGTAGGGGAGCTTCTGACTCTTAATAATTCTGTTGTTAGTATGGTTAGTTCTTTACGTGAAAGCCTTACCACTGCGAACAAAAAAGAACAGGAAGCTATGCTTGCAGTTCAAGAAGCCCGTGAATCTCTCAAAGCTATGAAAGAAGCTGAAGCCAATGAGCAGGAGATCAAGGACATGCTCGAAAAAATAAACAATATGGTCCATAAGGCGACCAGTGTTTCGCATAACGTGAGTAAAGAAACTGAACAGTTGGCTACATTGGTAATGCAGGTAAACGATGGAGCAAGAGTACAGCTCAGCAGAATAGAAAGAACATCAGCAGCAATGGGGGAAATGAATTCTACAGTGGTAGCTGTTTCGCAAAATGCAGGTGATGCCTCCTCATGTTCCGGTAGTGCGCGTAAAAAGGCCATTGAAGGAGAATCCGTACTTGAAAAATCTATTGAATCAATTTCTTCGCTTAATCGTCTGAGCAGCAGATTAAATACTGATATGAATAATCTGGGAACAAAAGCAGAATCAATTAACCAGATCATCAGCGTCATCAACGACATTGCAGACCAGACTAATCTGCTTGCATTAAATGCGGCAATTGAGGCCGCGAGAGCTGGTGAAGCCGGTAGAGGATTTGCTGTCGTAGCAGACGAAGTCCGTAAGCTGGCAGAAAAAACCATGACCGCTACCCATGAGGTGGAACAAAGCATTGAAGAAATTCAAAACTCTGTTCAGGATAACATGGCAAACATGAATAAAGCTTCAGAAGAAGCTCAGGATGCCAGCAGACTTGCTGAAGAATCCGGTGGAGTTCTAAACCAGATTGTAGAACTTGTTAATCAAAGCTCAACGCAGATTGAGGAGATCACCAAAGCATCAGAAGAACAGTCACGCACTTTTGAGGAAATTAATCTTGCCATTGTTGAGATAAATGAAATTGCTGAAAAAAACGTACGAAGTATGGATGAAGCCAACAACTTTATTCAAAACCTGTCACAGGAAGCCGTTGCTCTGGATGAACTGATCAGTAAGATAAAATAAACAGCTGAATGCAGAGGCACTATGACCATGTAGTATATCAATCAATACTCGTCAGCAGCTACATCTATTATTGATTCGGGAACTATAGATTTTACCAGTTTAACTAGAATTGAACGATCGATGCGGTCTAATTCGTTTCCTGAATCTTTTATTAGAATCAAGCTCTTGCGTATATCTGACTGTAGCCTTGTTATCCGGGACGAGTATTCTTTATCCAGGCTAAATGATATATTATCACCCTGAACAGTGGGAATGTATTTGCGGCGAACCTTGAGGCTACGCAGTTTTAATTTATACATCAGAGTATTAATCTGAAAAAGGCCGGCGTATTGCTTATGGGATTTCTGGCGGAGACTTTTGGATTTAATATATTTTGCATTATCTTCAGCACTAAAGTCATCATGTAGGCCCCAGTCAAAGCAATTGACGTAGAGCCGCTTTCTACCCATCAAGTCAATCCGCTTAGAATAATCACCATCCTCCGCACCGTAAGAACCATAATCCTCGTTCCAGAATCCAACATTTTTAAAAGACGAACAGTCCATAAAAAAGATGCCACCGGGATGGCTTCCTTTGAAATCGCAACGGTCCAGCAGTTCTTGGCCATACGTTTCAGCTACTATTTTATAGTACTCTGAATTGTAAAATATAGGATATGAAAGCGCACTGACATCCTTATACTTTTCACTAAGGTCACACATTTTTTTAAGCCAACCTTCCAGTGAGAAAAATATATCATTGTCGAGCCGAAGGTAAAAAGGAGCCGTAAACCGGGACCAGACAAAATTTGTGGCTACAGCAGGTCCCATATTTTTCGTAAAACGATATGCAAAATGAACCAGCCCCTGTTCCCGAAGTCCGCAAAGAGTCTCCCAGGTATCATCGGTACTGGAATTATCTACAACGCAGAGGGTAAAATCGCATCCAGCGTATTTCCATATTGATTCAATCGTGCGCTTAGTATGAGCACTCCGATTGTAAGCAGTAATGACTATGCAGACATCACCTGAAGGCAGGGTTTGTGACATTAAAGCAGCTCCAAAAATTTAATTGTAGAATCCAGTATAGCAATATTTTTTTCTTATATTTTATTATAGTAACCAGTTAAAATAGACAACTTTACTATATAAAAAGGCCCACACTAAAAGTGTGAGCCAGTAAGAAACATAAATAGAATTTATTTAATACAGCCAAGCTCTAAAACCATGGTATTGTTGCTGTAGCACTTAATCCATACTTCGAAAAAACACCCTCAGCAGGCTTCTCCAACAGTTCAGAATGTTTGATGAATAGCTTAAAGCGTGCCCCTCTGCTGCAACTTTTCATTTCGATGTACGGAAGTTTCACTCGCTTAGCGGTATTATCAGGAATAAGCTTCATAGCTTCTTCCTGAGTTATATTTTTCCTTTTTATCAGCCTTCTACGCTCTTTTTCCGGGTTACTTTTTACCTGATATCTGGAAACAGTACGATAACTGACAGATTCCGGGACCGGGTTGACCTCTCCAATGACAGTATAGTCCCTGATACCACGCATCCAATTATTCTTGGCAAGCATATCAAGAGAATCTGAATTTGAATGTAGCCTCAAACAATCTCCGAGCCTGTTGTTTTCCTCAGAAAAATTCGGAAAGCTGACTCCAACGTTTTTATCCCCGAGATTAACCAGAGCAAAATGTAACTTACCAAAAAGGATATTCAGGAGAGTCTGCGAATTAAATTCACTGTCTGGAACAACCTTTAGATCGAGATAGTAATTCATTTGTCACCCTTACTATTTACTGAAGACTCCACCACGAATTAAAATAGCTATTAAGAATTTAAGATCATCTTTCCTATCAATCTCTATATCATCTGATAAGAAGCGCTCCAATAGTTTGAAAAAATTATTCCCCTTAGAGCGATATGCAGTTGCCATAGAAGTCACTGAACCATAAGGCTCTATAGCTATAGGTTTTGAAGCATTTCCACCTTCATACCACGTGTCAATAGTACGCAATGCATTAGATATTTTTTGGCTATGAAATCCTGCTACGCCATCAATAGAATACAACGTCTTACTTTTTTTACCAGCAACATTACCACTCTCTTTCCCTTGGATGAACTCTTCTGATGGGTAAATTTCTTGCCCTGATCCAATACGAGCAAAAGCAACAATATTCAAAATAGCAAGATCTCCTGCGAAACCTTTTGCAATAACACAAGCGAGTTCATTGATAGCTGCTTCAGCTTTATCAGGAATACTAAAGTCATTAAGTGAAAAATCAAATCCATCAAAAACCCACTCCTTAGTTACCTGACCTTTACTAAGTAGTTGAACTTTAACTTCTAAATCATCAGCTCCGAACCTATTTCTCCATAAAAAACGTCCATTGGCCAAATTCAAAGCATAGCGAGTAGATATATCTTTAACTACATCATCATCTATATATTTAGAAATTTTTTCACTTAATTTTTTTTGATATTCAGGCTCACTGCATGCAGAAGGTAAACCTATATTTCCAAGTATCTTACATGAAAACTGTAAGCTAAAACTGTCTGAACTAGCTCCAATTGAAGCAACATCAACTCTCTGTGGATTTGCATTTTTTATAGAATCTTCTAATTTTTTATTTGTTACTGACCGGGAAGAAATTGTACCTCTTACAGCTTTTTCACGCACCAAGACTGGTTCCCAGTTTTGAAAATTCTGACGATCAGACCACTCACCGGACTTGAAAAGACCGTCTGAAACATCAATCTTTCTTTCAAAGGCAAGAACTGAAGGCAAACTTATTTTAGAATTTTTTGCAGCCATGATCGTCTCCTAATTATTAATAAATTTTGGATAATTATTTACCAGCAGATATAAATCTTCATCTTCACGGTAATCATAAAACCATAAAAGATTATTCACTTCCGATACTCTGTGAGGGCTTAACCACTCACCAAGGGAATAAACACATTCCACAAACTGGGCATTGACGCTCATATCACGGCAGTTAGCCACTTCGCCGGGCGCATACAGTTTGGAAATCCCGACATACCCTACCGGAATAGGAACAATCCATCCTGATTTTCCATCTGTGCGCCATTCATATGAGAAATCATCCTCACCATCCTGACCAGAATCAAGCTTCACACATCTGCTCGTCAGCCTGGAATAATCCAGCAGAGCATCAATACCTGTAGCCTCAGAGTTTTCATCATGCTTCTGTTTAAAAGTATCTCTCAAAACATCAGTTCGGCTTACCAGAGTAAATCCGGGCATAAGCTTTGAACGGATACTTCTAAACTGATTTTCTCGTTTTTCCTTATTGGAAGAGACAGGTATAAGCTCACAAAAGGTTTTATTTCCCTCAACCGGTAGAATGCTTCCCCCGGCTATACGCATTGTTTGAACAAAAGCATAAATCTGTTCTTTAAATTCTTCCTCTTCTTCTTCATCTAAATCATCAAAGTCACCGTAGATTCCAATTATGATGCTTACGTCTATGTGGCAGCGGCCTTCCTCCTGAAGAGAAGCGGAAACAAATTTTGCACCTTTCTTTTCCAGCGGATTTCTAGTCTGCTTAAAAGTTGTTTCGAAAGATCCATCAGCCTTGTTTACCTGTGGATCAAAAGCATGGCAGACTACACCAACTCCGCAAAGCTGGACTTCATATTCCGTTGAATCCTGAACTCTTATATTCAAGGCTTCAGTGAATCCGGCAAAAGCAGAGATGGCTGGAAAACCCCATGTGAGTGGGCTGGAAATAGTGTTGCAATTGATAAGGCGTAGATGATTCAAAACTAAAACAGCATCGGGAGTTTTAAATTTCAGGCTCATAATCCGCCCTCCCAGTTGAACTTTTTCATTTCCGTTTTCAAAGCTGTCTTCCAGATATTATATGTAGAGTTATCTACTTCTATTTTATAAAATTTCTTGAGCCGTGCATTTAAAGTCAAAGCAAAATTATGGCAGACCAGTTCCAGCCATTCATCATCCTGCACACCGGAATCTGAAGGATATCCAACATCAAGCCATTTTTTTTCATAGTCAGGCAGTTTATACTCAGGGGAAGCACTCCAGGCTGAGGGCAGAGAACGTAACTCCATTGCATAGTTCAAAACATCATCAACAATCGCGGCAAGAATCTTGTCCCGGCCATGTCTGGTATTCATATTATCAACTGTAAGTTTTTTAAGATATTCGCCAAGAGCTTTTACCCAGTATCTGACGTTTCTACGGTAATACAGTGATGAGCTAAAAATACTTCTGCGGGGAATTGAAATTTCAGCTGATTTCCACATAGGCGGTAGTGAAGGCAAAAGATAACTTTTACCATGACGCATGCTGTTCAACTGGCTGATATTCTGCGGTTTGCTGCCGCCAAAAGACTGTACGGCCAGATCAGGATAGCTGTGGATTGGCTGTTCACAAAAATCATTACCTTTGCGTGCTTTTCTGGCAGCCTTAACTTCTTCACTGAAAAAATCCGAACTGAGTTGTTCATGTATATTGCTGACCAGAACCGAAGGATACAGAGGCAGTAAGAGATGATATCCGTCACTAACGGGGAAATATACCTGCTTGGTCAGGCTGTGGGCTGAAGGTTCCCGTTCTTTGATGAACTCTTTAAAACCGTCAAATATCTGCTTTGCTGTTTCTGAATTATCAGCAAGGGCCATTTGAAAATTTTTGTCATCCTCAAGCAGCATACTAAGCAGAGAACGTCCTTTATATTCAGTCTGTAAAAACTTATTTACATCAAGAGCTGCGGCATTTCCCACAGCATCATTCACATCTGATTTAGCTCCTATGGAAAATGAACTTACAAATTCATCAGGTATTGATTTTGATGCCGTGCTGCAAAAAAGACCGGACGCACCCTTTGCACACGAATTCATATTTTTAGGTGTATGGCTTACAAGCTGAATCCATCCGGCTCTTTTGGCCGCATCAAGCAGCCAAGTTTCTGTCTCATACTTGGAGCGGACTTTTTCAATATTTAATTCTTCTTCCGCTATCCCTTTTTCTGCTTTTTCAATATCAGCAGGCAGGGCTTCGTCTGAGGCTATACTTTCTTTATATTTTGCAATTTTTTTAAAAAAAGATTCACTTTTAGAATCTGCAATACTTTTCAAATAGTCATCAATGACTTTGCGTATAGCATCTACTTCATCCTGATTTACTTCGCTCATAGCGCCTCTCAAGATTGCTTGGTATTAGATTAAACCACCTGATAAACTTAAATTTCAGGAATAAAATCCAAGGTTGGGATGATATTTCCATCCTTTTTCTTCACCGCTGGCCCTCAAAGCAAACTGCCCGAAAATTCTGGAACACTTTTCAATATCCATATCCAGATCATCCGCCAGCTTTAAAGCGACCTCTTTAAAGTCGGAGCCATCCCAGAAAGAGATTGACTCGCTATCAGGCTCAAAATCTTCTTTTCTAAACAGATAGTCACAATCAATTTCCTCCCCGACATCATTAAATCCAATAAATTTTATTTCTTCATACTCATCTTCCAGCACACATGAGTAGCGGTTATTCTTCTCCCCGGACCTGAATCCGGTTGTTTTTTGAAGATATCCAGAAAGACTGGCCCGAGTATTCCACCACCTGTCAGCGCCTTCTGTTTCATCATCGTCAGCAACCTTTCTGCTGGTCATGGTATTCCTGATCTGAAAATGTTCCAGATCAACAAGGTTGCCTGTCTCATCAAAATTACTGCGCTCTTTTATCCTCGGCAGAGAATTGATTTCCCGATACTGATCTTCAGTCAGAACATAATGCAGATCATGGCTTGAAAGCTTGTGCCATTTGCTTTCAAATCCGGGCTTTTCAAAAACTACTTCTTTCCCTTTGAGGGCTTTTATATTTTTCTCTAAAATATAAATATTTGGATAATTGCAGACTTTATCCTTCCGGTGCCGCCAGACCCTTCCGGCAAGCTGCACAATTGAACGCATGGAAGACGGCTCAATTATAGCCCAGTCGTAATCATGGTCTCTGCCGACTTCCGCAACAGGCGTTGCAAGAACAATAAAAATATGGCTATCCAAATCTGACTTTTTCAAAGTTTCGATTACATATTCATTTTCAAAAATACTTTGATCATTTTCACGTTTGAGAATTGCATCGAGCCGCTTTTCAATGGCGGACCGAACCATCAACGGATATTGGGAATGATAGCAGCAGATATGGACCCGCACTCCTTCCGGAGCACGGCGGCAGGATAACTCTTTGGCAACATTCACTGCGGAATTAATATTGGCCATTCGGACAAGACCGAAGCTGACTTTTACGGATGAATCAGACGGGCTGCAAAAATGTCTGCTGTGAAGTTCTGAGCTGTATTTTAAAATGGTGGCAGCCACATCAGCTTCCGTACTTTCACATTCAGTATCCACTGCTACTATTTTACCGCGTTTTCTCTGCTCTGTTGCGGATATTTTTTCACATCGCTTCTCAACAAAGCTGTTATGCTCTTCAATAAAATTTTTGCCTGAATCCATATCATGCGCAACCGCATTGAATTCATCAAACCATGCACAACACACCGGAAGTGTTTTCACTGAACTACCGCAATTTTTCATAAAAACCTTACGCCCGGCGGCATAAGCATCAAACAGTCCTTCAATAAATGCCGGAGGCATGGTTGCAGAAGACAGTAAAACTCTGCTCCCCAGCATTCCGGCCCAGTTTACGAGTCTGCTCAATCCGTGCAGGTCCGCCAGCGAAAAATCATCAGGTTCATCAAGAATCAAATCAGAAGTGAGCAGCCTGAGCATTGGCGGAATATGGTGCCCGCCCCTGAGCGATTCCGTGCCCGGCATAAGATGGTCAATTGTGCATACGGTTATGGGCGAGGTAATTAATTTTTTGGCTTGGAGATTGTTATCAAACCAGCCGGACAAAACAGATGAATCCACATTTCCTTCATAGAAAACATGACTGTTTTCATCCAGAAAAAAATCATTTTGTTGCTGTGGCGCAGCGCTTTCACAGCCGTTTTGAGCAGGACGTTCACGGAGCTCATGCAGCCTGCGCACAGCTCCACCGCCGACAAGCACCGCAAGTTCATCATCGCCCAGTGAGAGCATTTTTCTGTATGCGCTTCCTGTCTGAAGAGTCAGAGTTCGCAAACCGAGCGCATAGGTAAAACGCACTCCATGTGGAGAATCTCCAATGCCGTACATTATCCGCCCGTTGGCAAAAGTTTTTCCGCATCCGGTTGAGGCCATATTAATCCCGAAAAAACCATTTTCAACGGATCTCTGCGCTATGGATGCCGCCAGATCATAACATTTATTCTGCCATTGAAACTGTTTGATCGCGGCCCTGCGGGTGAAACCTTTGTGCCGACCAATGCCCGGCAGATGATCTCTCAACCTCGGCAGAGCATGTAAAAAAAGGCTGCTCTTTGCAGCCACTCCAACAAGGTGTTCAGCAAGGCCCTGATTCAAACAGGAATGGCCGTCCGCCCCTCTTGCAGTATTTGCAAACAGTCCCCGGTCCTGCGCCACAATTCTCTGACTGCGATCAGTAAGGCTGGAATAAAAATGGTCCGCCATGATCAGGGCCATGCGGGAAATATGAATGGCAAAACTGTCATCAAGCCACTTATTATCAAATATATCCTGCCGGGCTACGATGCGTGCGGCGGCTTTGATGGCCTGTTTTTCCCAAAGGGGATTGTCGAACGGATTTAAGGTAAATTCCCAGTTTTTAGTTAGGGGAATATCATCGGCATCTTTGAGTGATCCGGCCCAGTCGGCTGATATTTTAGAAGGCAGCTTTTTCAATTGAGGAATCTTAAGTTCCCCGGAATCTGATGCCGGAGCAGGCATACGATGATGGCTGACCATAAGCCAACCTACAAAAGAAGCAATCCGGTCCATTTTTTTAAAAGGGCTTTTTGCTTTTTTAGAAATACCGTCCATAATCAGCGAATCATCAAACTGCCACAAACTCCCGAAACGGCCCTCTGCAAGATCGCTCAGCCACTCAATATCTTCTCTCCCGGCTACAAAATTCTGAAAAATCCTGAGTGAAACCCACTCGTGACGGTATGGATCAGCTATTCGGGCTGATTTCTTTAATTTTTCCTGAAAATGAATGCTGGCTTTGCCTGAATCATGAAGGAGAGCGGCAAGAACTGTGAGCAGCCGTATAGATTCTAAAGAATTCCAAGTATTCTCGTCATCTTTTCGCAGAACATTGCTATAGGTAATATTGGTGGGAACAGCTCCCTGCTCATTAAAAGATGGGGAAATATCCTTCATATTCGGCATATAATCCCATTAAATTTATTAATCAATATTTATACGATATTTATATATTCTTTTTCATAAAATGTTCTTTCTGGTGACCCTTTTTCACAGCACAAAATATAAATGTTTAAATTCAATATCTTACGTTTTTAGAATTTAAAAGGGTATTTATTGTATTTTTAAGATGTACCTATTGATTTTAAACAAATATTCTCTAATACTGCCCTAGTTCACTGCCGGATAGGCAGCTTAGAAAAGAGTGATAATCTGGACAGCATTGAGGTTTCGTGTTCACTGCCGGATAGGCAGCTTAGAAACGCTTTTCCTGCTGTGCTATAAGCTTTGTATAGTTCACTGCCGGATAGGCAGCTTAGAAATGCCGCCTGCCAAGTATTTGTTATATTTACAAGTTCACTGCCGGATAGGCAGCTTAGAAAGTAGAAAGACTCGACAGATATAACCACTTCTGGTTCACTGCCGGATAGGCAGCTTAGAAATCTTCATCAGGATCTGCTACAAATTGCGGATCGTTCACTGCCGGATAGGCAGCTTAGAAGCCCCTTACATTTTCAGGCGAGACAGCCCACTATTAAGAAGGCGATGTTGGCGACAAGCGATATTATCAGGGCCTGCACCCAGCTGAGTCGGCTTAGGAACTTATATACTGCGCCTTCCGCGGCCACGGTTGCCAGCTCAAGTGTTGCCAGCATGCCGGATGTAACTATGGAGTAGTGATTTATGAGGTATCCCAGCACTGGGAGTGTCACAGCCTGAGCCAGAAGGACTGAGAAAGCACTGCGAAAAATTCCCGGACCACCGAGGCGGAAGACTAGACGGGTAAACACAAAAAAGATCAGTAATTCCAGAACAAATGATACAATAAAACCAATCAGCAGCAGGTTTACAGGAGGATAATTAGGCACTTCCCGAAACTCTTTCTCGCCTTTTTTTGTTAAGGAGAAGACTCCGTTACGGATAGAGATGGTGTAATAAACTTCTTTCCCACACACTGAAGAAGGTCCGGGAATAAGTTTACGGCCGGATTCTAGTGCCGCCCCGCCCGCTCTGAGGATGGCTGAATCTGAAATGAGATCAAGACCATCAAGGCTTCCGGCTGAATCGTAGAGACTTTTCGGAACAGCCAGAATTTCCAGCTTATTTGCGCGGCTATCCTTCACAACCCCACCCTTGGGCCGGATTATTTTTCTGATTTTTATCCGACCGTTCAGAGTTTCGAGATGTACAAATACATAATCTGAAAAAGACTCCATATTTACAAATCTTGCGGAGACATAAACAGGATGAAGCTGTCTTGAGCTTTCAGCAGCATGTGCATAGCCTGCCGATAATATAAAAATGAGAAGTAGAATTAAATTTTTCATATAATTATTTAATACACGATAGTTACAAATGACCCGATATCAGGTCGCATGAATTTTGATACAAGTCTGTATTCAATAATCACACTCTGCTCACCTTCCCCTCGCGCTCCGGTCTGGTAGACCGGAAAATAGAAACAAAGCCCGCTTCTGGTAAAAGCAAAATATCTATAGTTGTTGAAATAAGGCGCAAGCCCCTGCTTCTCCAGCGGAGTCAGGGCATATCCTCGCCGCTCTTCCAGAATATTGATGACATACTTGGAAATTATACCCAGATTCCTTTTGTTGCCATAAAGCAGATTCTCAATTGTAATGAGTTTACCGGTTCTCATATCCAGAAAAAATGTCTGCATGGTCACTTCAGGATGTGCTCCGCCCATGTACTCTTCCACTGAAAATTTTAAATTAAGATATGGTCCGAACTCTTTATGCCCTGCCAGCGATATCTCCAGTGTATTTTCAGTTGCAGCCATTCCCGCGGCAGCACCATCAGCAATAAAATCTGCTTTAACTTTCTCAATCCACTCCGCAACATAAGAACCGGCTTTGCTGTTACGCAATACCGGACTATCAATAGTCATTTTATACGGAGCTGCGGATTTAATTTTTTCAACAGAAATTACATACGGGGAAACAGGTCCTGCACCTGATCTGGCTGACGGCCCTTTCCAGATTAACATACAAAACAATAGAAAAAAGACGAGGAGTACCGTATTGCTTTTCATCTAATATATATTATATTACAAATCACTAAACTGGAAGCATAAATAAACCTTCTGGAGGACTGATGGCGGGTAGAATTACTTTTTTATGGCTGAGTATATTTATATTTATGTGCTCTCAGGCTTTTGCTGTCAGATCACCTGAATATTATGAAAAACTTGCGGAAGAAGCTCAAATAAAAGCCATCGCCACAATTGAGCAGGTTCAAATATTAAAGCATGGCAGGCATTACACATCAAAAAAACTAATTTTTAAAACTGAATATGCACTGACAGATGATACCCCGGAGAGATTCACTGCAACCTGTAAATCAATTGATACCGCAAAGCAGGAAGCCAATGTACGGATAGACGGAACCAAATACTTCTATCCGCAACAGGGAGAACGTGTTTTAGTAAAAGTCAAGAATGATGGCTCGGAGCTTATATTCATGGACACGGTCACTCCTGAACAGGAAGAGGCCATAAAGAAAGCCCCCGAGAATTATCGTTGAAAATTAAGCTCTATATATTAAATAGTGACTAATCCGTGCGGACTACTCGAAAGCCGTAGTCTTCCATGCGGCTGCGCTCACCGGTTGCAGACCAGTGACGGGTTGCGCAACGCAGATATTCAGAAGAGGATAGAAAACTCCCGCCACGCAGCACACGGTATCGGTCGGATTTATGATTCTCCCGTTTTTTAAAATACGCAAACTTATCATAACCATCACTGCACCATTCCCAGACATTACCAAGCATATCATACAGACCGAAGGCATTGGGCTTTAATTTTCCCACAGGATGACTCACTCCATGCCCGCCAAGCAATTTAAAGCCCGTAACGCTGTTTTTAGCATACCAGGCATAATCTTCAAGCATATCAGGATCATCACCAAAAAAATATTCTGAACTTGAGTCGGCACGGCAGGCATATTCCCACTGAATTTCAGAAGGCAGACTGAATTGCCCCTGACCTTTTGCAGAAAGCCATTTTGTGAAATCAACGGCATCCTCCCATGATACAAAGACCACGGGATTTTCATCCGCATTCAGAGAACCGCCATCATTTTTTTTGCTGTCGTGATCCGGTTTATATTTACGATACTGTGCGTTAGTAACTTCATATTTTCCCATCCAGAAGCCTTCAAGTTCTTGCTTATGCGCAGGCGCCTCATCAGGACGGCCATCATCCGCACCCATTATGAAAGAACCTCCCGGTATCCAGATGAACTCCATACCTGTAGACGTATCAATCCAGATTTCTCCGGCTTTGTGTTTTTTGGCTGGCACTTTCTTAAGCACAAAACTAAGATTCAGCTTTCGTCCGGGCTTAACATCAATCCACTTTGTTATATCTTTATAACCCGGTTTTGAAACAGCTATATGATACCTGCCCGGCTTAAGAAGCATACCTCTGGAATAACTGATGTTGCCGCTTAAAAAGCTGATCCGGGCATCCTCAGGCGTTGGCGAGATATAAATTTCAGCACCTTTGATTGCGCTATTTTTTTTAACAACATGATCAAAGGTTTCAAAATCCTGATAAATATAATCGTCAGGATTGACTGCATAAGCAAGAACTGCCCAAGCAACCATCATGCAGGTCATTAATGCAATTTTTTTTATCATGTACTTAAGCGGTGTTAATTTGTTGCAGCGGTTTATTGAATCCAGAATTCAACATCCTCAGACCACCATGAATTATCCGGTATGGAAGAAAGATTATCCATAAATTCCGGTAGATTTTCAGCATTCAGCCAGTAATAGCCATCCCGCAGTTCCAAAGAGCCTGTCAGGTCCATTTTCAGGGAATCATCCACACCTATGACTTTAAAAACCATCCGGCCCAGCGGTTCTTCCACATCATAGGAAGTTACCCCGCCTGAAACAAACTCCGGAAACTGGTAAGTCCGCCCGGCATGAAACGAAGCAGGATCGAGTCCGGGAATCGGGTAGAGCAATATTGCTTCACCCCGGTCAGCTGCGGGATCATAATTTAAAATATACAGTTTTGAATTTATCGGAGGAATGACGGAAAAACCCATTTTAGCACCAACGTCAAAAACAGAAATTTCATTTTTTTTGAAAGCAACTTTTTTAGCACCCTGAACTTTATAAATTTTTAGATGCGAAGACTTTTCCTGCGGATTATCATCCGTGCGTTTACTACCGTCATCAGTTAATATTGCGGTTATATCCTCTACAGTTTCCGCAAAATCAGTGCGGGGTTTTCTGGTCCTCGACAACTGCTCAATTTCTTTGTTCACCGGCTGAATTATGGATGCCGAGGCCACCGTGCTGCCATTTGATGGATTAACAACCCTGACTGTGATTGCAATATCCTTCCCGGTTATAGAGTAGCTGCCCATCAGCAGCAGATCGGCCTGCAATCTTTTACCCATCCAATCGCCAAAGTTGAAGACATCATCCTTATGCTCTTCCATTTCGTTTCTGATAATGGCTATCTCCATCCGCTCCACAATATCCCAGTTGCAATCCTTAATACCAACCATAGCAGAGGAAACATATTCGGCTATCCGTTTGCCCAGCATGGACTCATACGCTGCTCCGTGGGATTTAAATTCAAGGACGGCGATTCTTTTATTTTCAAGAGAATCTGAAGAGCTTAACTCATCTGCAAGCTCTTCTCCTGATTCCTTAAGATTTTCAGGTGGACCGAAAAAACCGGCATGTGCGGTTGCACTAAAAGTGCATAGAAAAAAAAGACAGAAACATATCCCCGTTAATAATCTGATAAAGTGCATATTATTTAATTCTACTGATTTTAAGCGGTTCTTTTGAAGTCATCTCAGGTGACTGCTCAAGGTCCAATGCGGAAAGCTTTGATTTCGCATAGTTAAAGGCTTCCACACTATCTACCCAGCCATCGTTATTCAGATCCCCCTGCCCCATAAGAGCTTTCAGGAAAAAATAACTGAAAGCTCCCTGCCGTCCGGGAGCATATTCTTCCGCAGGACGGTCCGCAGCAGAAGCGGTGATGAACTGTTTGCTCTTGGAAACGAGATTTTTTTTGACTCTTGGTTTTATGAGCTTCATACCGGAAGCGCTTTTACCGGACCCGGAAAAACAGGCATCAATAATTGTAATCATCTGGTTATTTTTAATTTTTGAAAATCTGGAATCAAGCTCGGCCATGGAAATAGCAGTACGATCACTTAGGCCGTCAAGATTTGCCTCATAAGGGATAAGTAAACCATCCCTGATTGTGGTTTTATCTTCCCCCAGAACAGGGGAGCCATGGCCTGAAAAATAAAAAACTATTTTAGCGTCAGGATTCAAACGGGCTTTGCGTTCAAGCCATGCAATATTGTTAAGAATATTTCCAAGAGTCGCATCACGGTTAATCAGTAACTTTATGTGCGCTGAATCATTTTTAAAGCCACCCATGCGGGTGAGCAGGCGCTGAACCTGTCGGGCATCATTGTCGGCAAAGCGTGGTCCGTTAATAGTCTGATACTTGCGGATACCGATCAGGACAGCATAAGCCTTATCAGTCGCCGGAGCTGTCTGCTTATGGCTGCCAATAGCTAGAACTTCGCTTGAACCGGATGAAATATCATTACCTGAGGCAGGAACAACCAGAACATTATCCGGTAAAGGTTTAGGCAGCGGGATATCCACAGAGTCATCCCACATGGCCAGAATCATTTTTTCTTTGGCTTCAGCAATTATCCCGGATTGGGGATAGGTTCTGCTCATGTCTATCAGCGACTTGGTCGCCCCTTCCCGGTCACCACTTCTGAAAACCTGCCATTTTTTATCAACCAGATATCCAGCGGCCTTATCTACATTTGCAGAACCTAAAAGCGTTGCTTTGGAAGAAGCATACTTCAGAGCTTTTTCATACCGCCCTTTACGAAATAGAACCTCCATAGTGAGAATTGCGGAACTTTTAGTCTTTCCCGATTTTCCGGCCCATGTAAGAGCTTCGTCATCTTTACCCAATTTATAAGCAAGCCAGCCGAGATTATTTATGAGTTTACTATTATGCGGGCTGTGTTGATAAAGCTCAGACCAGACTTCATAAGCCTTATCAGGACGTTTATATTTGTAATATCCCAACCCAAGATTATAGCTTATTTTTTCATTTGAAGGACACCAGTTATGCGCCTGTAGTAAACCGGCAAGAGCTTTTTTAGGATCTTCTTTAAATTGCAGAGCTGCTTTTGCGGAAAATTCTTTGGCAACAGGACACATATCACCAGCGGCAAAAACATATTTTACTGAAGCGGTAAAAATAAGACAGGTGCAAACCCAGAAAACACAAATAGATCTATACATCCCCCCTCCGTGATAAACATAGAGATATCTTCTTTATCTTAAACTTAAAATAATTCTAAATCAAGAAATGTTGCCAAACCGACTGCTGACTATAGCCTGCGCCCTCAATAAATGTGGCAATAAGGGAATGTGTGAAGCGCACTCCTGACGTGGAACCCATATTGCATCTTAAGAATACTAAGGAAAAGTTTTCCCGGAGGACGCAAATGATAGAGCAACTTCACTCAGGATATAAAACTCAGGCCTTAACCTATACAAATCAAGGCAAAAGAGCTCAAAACAGTATCAGACAATCAGCATCAGGGGACTCGGTGAGCCTCTCTGACGGTGGTAAACTGCTATCGGATTTTTTTTCCGGGCTCGGAATAAATAACTCTTCCGGAGGAGCAGTTTCCCTCTCTGAGCTTGAATCAGGGCTTCAGGAAAAACAGCAGAATCTCAATGACAGAATAAATACTCTCTTTTCGAAAAATGGAATCAGCACAGACCCGGAAGTAAGCCTGACCTCGGACAGCGAAGGGCACATAAAAGTAGCAGGGAACCACCCCGATAAAGACAAAATAGAATCTTTATTAAACAGTTCTCCAGAAATTTTAAAAGATTTTCAAGCGGTATCCGGCCTGTCTACTCTTACAGATGCCGGTCAGGAATATTCCGATTTCGCCGCCATGTATAAAACCGATCCTTATGGTGCAGTCAGCAAATATTCGTATTTATTCGAGGGTGGAAGTGCAGAAAATTTCTCAATGAAAATCACTGACTCTGCTCCGGCAACATCTGCTGAAGAAACTGAGACTAATGATCAGGAAAAACCAGATTTCAGCAGCCTGACCCGCAGTGACCTTATGGACTGGGTGAATGATGAAATAAAAAGCGGTAGAATGACTGTGAAAGACAGCACTCCATTTGTAAGTCTTTCCCTCGGTTCAGCCGATGAAAATGGTAAACCGATTAATATTGCGGATGATACCAATAAATATGATTTCATAAAACTGGCACAAAATGGAATTGAAGGCGCCCTTTATTTTGGAGAAACAGACCTTGCCGAATCACTTCAATATGCGCTGGGTATAATGACCGGGTAAAAGACAGGCCATGGGCGGAGTTAGATTTACATTTTAATTTTTTGCTGAAGAAAACGGCACAGAGGTATAATTTCTCTGTGCCGTTTTTATTATGAACAGCTATAATTATTTTATAATCATCACTTCATCCAATGGTGCTTATCTCCTTCAACATTGCCAAGATGGCAGACATTACAATTATTATCAGCTCCTATTGCACGCTGATTCTTCTGATATTGCATCGGAGCAATATTATCTCTGTCAACTCCGTATTTATTTACGGTCGGATAGTTGGCATGCGGACTGTTATGGCAGGCAATGCACATAACCTTGCCACTATTATCAAGGCTTAACCTGTACAGCTCCGATCCATTTTTTGTCCATACATTGAAAGAATTGGACTTGATATTGTCGGGAATCCTGCCCTTAACAACATGACAGGTGCGACAATCAGGTTCCTGAATCCATGGGATCCTAGCATTAACATCAGCAGTGCTCTCCACTGTACGCGGTTTTAAATTACGCATAAGCTTTTCAGCTCCGGGTTTACCGCTGTCTTTTTCCTTTTTAAGCAGTGAGAGGGCATGATCTTCCAGATATCCATGGCAGCGAACACAACTGACACCCTTTTGACTATGAACTCCACGCAGGCATTTAGTCGGCCCGTCAGGACGGTTTGGATGGCAGTATGCACAGGCCTCCGCTCCACGTCCGGTCAGGAAATTCGCGTGAAAACCATGAATTGCAGCGGGAAGATTTAAAAGCCCCGGCTTTCCCTTTGCCCCAAGAACCGGATCAGGATGACAACTCTGGCACAGCTTCGGGTTACCGGCAGCAGCCTCTGAAACTAAATCAGTATTGCTCAGCCGGTCATGCGAGCTTATTACATCACGCCCGGTCTGCTGGGAGATACCTGCTATCCCCTTCATTTTCCAAGGACCGCCATGGCAGTTTTTACAACCCATTTCAGTAGAAGTAGGAGTTACTGCCGCTGTGGTTGCAAGCAGCTTGCCTGTCTTGGAATCATAAGCTTCGACAGTAAATATCGGATAAGGATTATATTTTCCGTCTTCCGTGTACGGTTCAACTGGAATAAGTGAGGCTTCAAAGCTTTTAAGATCCTCTTTAAGATGCATTTTGCCCCTAAGACCATTGCCGGAAAGCCCTATATGCGGCTCCAGATTAGCCCCGAAATGTGAATGTTCGTAATCCCAGAACTCTGAACGGTCAGCCGGATTTTCAAAGCCCGGCTCGACATGATACTTTAAGGTAACGCCTGAAGTTACAACTTCCGGCTTTTCACCTCTGCGGATCAGCTGAGCCCATAAATCATTTGCCGGGGGTAGCAGAACCCATTCTGAATAACTATCTGAAATACAATGCATTCCAAGGTTATTCCATGCCAGTAAGACATATTCATCATTTTCTTTGTCAAATGGTGGAACTTCTACCTTCAGGTCTTCACCTACAAAAGAATTTTCAGCAGCCTTTGATCCATGAAGATCATCAACTATATACGTTGCCAGAGCCAGACGTTCAGTTCTGGTTCCGATGAAAGGCGGCATAATGGAATTTATTTTACCCATACCATTCAACTTTGAATCCATTCCAATAACAGGATATTTTTCCGTTAGCGGCATAATATCGTTCATGGGACCGCCTATGGAATGGCAGCACGAACATTCAATCTGAAAAACAGATTGTCCCGCTTTAGCAAGGTCATTTAGATCAGCCCTGACCCACTTTGATGAAGCAAGGATACCCGCTCTGTTTAGCTTGGAAACTTCATCAGTACGGATCTGACTCGAATACATATAATTATAAACAAGATATGGCTTTCTGGCCGACTCTCTTAAAAATTCAAATGAACCGAGAAAGCCTATTCCAAGAATGCATAATATAGTTGTCAGGGCGACTCTGGCCTCTTTAGGCAGGCGGACCATCATTGCGGCTCCTAAAATGAATATAGAGGCACCACAAATAAGTATAAGCCTGTAGAATGTTGAGATTCTTGCAGCTTTTAGTGTGAGGCGCTGCAAGGTTTCAGGTGGAAGGACGGAAAAATACCACCAGCCGCAAAAAAGTGCCAGAACGACAGAAACAATAGCCCACCGTGAGCAGCATCTGTAAACTTTATTGCGAACCTCTTTATTAGGAATTCTTCCGGCGGTGATAAAACCGAATAGGCCGGCAATCATGAAACTGATAAAAGTCCTGAAAAATAAAGAAGGCCAGAATGAAGGATTAAATAGTGCTCCCCAGAAACCGCCATCTTTAAGCCAAACCCCCGGCGTGAGCATAAAGCCGATAATACCGTTGATTACAAAAAGAGACATCCACGCAAAAATAAAATAAAGCCAGCCTATCTTTAAATGATCTCTGCGATCCATTTTATCAAAGCGATAATAAAAGATCAGCAGAGCTACAATTTCCAGTAAAAAGAAAACCCATTCAATTGCCCAGCCAAAAACAAATGTTCTAATTAAAAGTGATGTGGCTCTTGGTGCAAGAACAGAAATAGAATACCAGATACCTACTCCGCTCATACCACCGAAGACCATGGTCAGTATAAGGAAAAATTTTGTATGTGTTCTGACATAATCAAGCATCAAGGGAGAATTTTCCTTAACTGCTTTGCTCTCAAATAAAGGCAGGAAAAGACCTCCTCCCACTGCAAAATGAGCTATGTAAACATGAAAAATAGAGATGAAAGCAATGAAAAAGCCACCGCCGAATGTACTAAGCTCCCAGATTGGATATTCCATTTTTTAGACC
Organism: Maridesulfovibrio bastinii DSM 16055; assembly: GCF_000429985.1. Classification (NCBI taxonomy): domain Bacteria; kingdom Pseudomonadati; phylum Thermodesulfobacteriota; class Desulfovibrionia; order Desulfovibrionales; family Desulfovibrionaceae; genus Maridesulfovibrio; species Maridesulfovibrio bastinii. The sequence goes on along the minus strand of NZ_AUCX01000005.1, from coordinate 60,396 downwards.
TCCCTTTCCTGCTTGAATCCCAGCTTCAGCATATACCAGAGTACAGCCAGACCCAGCAGCAGCAAAACAAGAAACACAATCAATGGAGAAATTTCACCGAGCACTTTTACTTCGGCAGTATTATACTCGTTTAAGGTTAACGATCTCACAACTGCTCTCAAAGCAGTCATAGCCAGCACAGTCAATCCTACCCATACCGCTGCTGATTTCACTTTACCGGTAAAACCTGCTGCAAGAGCCGGCAGGGTCAAAAGAACTGCAAAAGCTAAGATCATTGTCGCAGATTTCTTACCGCCCATAAGGGCCAGCATCACATTCTGCTTTAAAGAAATTATCCACCATAACCCGGTAGCCATCTGGATCATGGTTGCTCCGGCAAAAATTTTCATTGCCGTCATCTTTATGCTTTCAATTTTATCGGGTGCTAATTTTTTACTGCACCTTATTGTAAGAGCAATAAAAAGACCGCCTATGGCTATGGATGAAAAAATGAAATGCAGGTATCGCGGAACAGTTGTCGAAGAAAATAGATTCAGTATTGTGCCGGAAGCATTATGAAAATACATTTCCCATTGTTCCGGATTTTCCATGTTAGTCAGCACAGATGTAAGGATTAATGAAATTGCAACGATAGTTGTAATGCCCGCAAGCAGACAGGCTGGAGTTTTAATCGGAGTATGGAACTGACGATGCTGATGAAGATAAAAAGCAGAATATCCTGCTATAAATAAGAACACTGACAGCATCCACCAGATAGCGGATATAACTGCGCTTGTGTAAAAATAATTTCCATGCACAACCTGAAGAAAAAGCAGTGGAGGGATTCCTAAATTGACAGACAAAGCAAACAGGGTCGGTAATTTCGGACTTACAGTCTTATATATATAACTGTCGCGCTCTTTAAAAAAGAAATAAGCAGCTATAAGCCCTGAGCCTAATAGAATATTGACCACGATAAAATGCAAAGAAAGGGTTAAAACGCCCAGCCCCTCAAACCATAATGCGGAAACAGGAATACTGCCTTGATTGGGAATAAGAAGATTTATATCCATGATCTGCTACCTCCGTATAGCAAGATAGCCTATCACAATTATTATGACAATAATTTAATACTTTTTCTCTAGCACCCATGCTGTTTTTTTAAACAAAGCTAAAAACAACATCGTAGTAATAAAAGAGCACCCGGACCAGAAGGCTTACGGGTGCTCTCAAATTTTTAAATTCAACTTAAGATTATGACTGCTGGAATTATTTATACATCAGGAGTTTTCAATTCTGTTATCAGATCACGAAGTTTACCTGACAGATCAGCCATATTTTCCATGGCACTCAGTGACTTGCTCATAGCATCAGCCGTATCGACTGCAATGGCATTGATCTCTTCGGAACTGCGGTTGATCTGCTCTGTTGTAGCGGACTGTTCTTCAGCAGCTGTGGCAATAATCTGAACCTGATCTGCGGTTTCATCCACAAATTCCTGAATCTTGGAAAGTGAGGCTCCGGCTTTTCTGCTTATATCTGTGCTTTCAGTTACCATCTTTGAAGCTTTTTCCATTGACTGGATGCTCTTTCCGGTGCTGCCCTGAATTGTAGAGATAGCAGTTCCTACCTCCTGAGTGGCTGTCATGGTTTTTTCTGCCAGCTTACGAACTTCATCCGCAACAACAGCAAAACCTCTGCCGGCATCTCCGGCTCTGGCTGCTTCAATTGCCGCATTCAGGGCCAGCAGGTTGGTCTGATCGGCGATATCGCTGATAACAGCCATGATATGTCCAATGGCATCGGCCTGACCACCAAGCTCTCCCATTTCTTTTTGCAGATGCAGCGTTTCTTCATTTAAACGGTCAATAGATTCAATAACACTTGAAACAAGCTGACCACCGTCAACTGCCTGTCCTCTGGCACTGTTGGCATTCTGGGCCGCTTTTGCAGAGTTTGCCGCAACTTCGGAAACAGCAGTGTTCATCTGTTCCATAGCGGTAGCAGTCTCAGTCGTTCTGTTACGCTGAATCTCCGAACCTTCCATTGACTCCTGAATGAGCCTGTTAAGCTCAGACGAGGCTACAGATATCTGGCTGACAATTCCTTCAAGTTCTTCGGCAGCATGATACATTCCCTGCTGTTTTGCGGATTCAGCCTGACGTCTTGCCTCATCAGCTTCAAGCTTCGCTTTCTCGGCTGCTTCAGCCTTCTCTTCAGCTTCACGACCTTTAATTTCTATTACTTCCATATTGTTTTGCAAAGTCTCTTTCATCTCATCAAGCGACTCGGCTAAAACTCCGACTTCATCTTTTCTATACATTCCCATTTTATTCGGGAAATGGCCGCTGGAAAGATTCCTTGCAAAATCAACAAGAACTTTCATAGGGGAAATTATGTTGTTTGAAACAATAATAGTACTTACGGATCCGATGACAACACTGAAAACTGTTATGCCGATCAGCATCAGCCAAAGGCTGGAGTAAGATTGCTGAGCCTCTTTATGCGCCAGTTCAGCCTGATTTCTAAGATTTTCTGTCAAGGCATCCAGATGGTCGCGCATGGCGTCAAATTTCTTTACCCCGTCACTCATAGCCAGCTTAGTCAGTTCAGCTACACTTTCTCCTGCTTTCTTCTTATCCAACAGACCGAGAGAAAAATCACTCCAGACTTTACGGTCACGCATATAATTCTGAACAAGAGAATGCTGGCTATCTAAGATAGTAATTTTATCAAATTTATTAACTCTTGTATCTGCCTGTTTTTTATTGTCTGTATAATCTTTCATCTGCTTTTCAAATGAATTGGAATCCAGATCTGCCAGCAGAAGAGTTCTCTCTGCCACATAAGCCTGATGGAGATCACGGTCTGCCTCCAGCAAAAAGACAACCCCTTTAAAATCACGGCTGAAAACATTTTCAAGTTTATCCTCAATACTTCTTGCACTTGTCAGGGCTAAAATTCCCATAAAAATAAGAAGAACAATGTTTACGCCCAAAACCAAAACAAATTTTGCCCTGATTCGTATGTCTTTCAGCATGATTTTCCCCGTATTAAACATTTATCCTGATTCAAAAAAACAAATTTTAGAAACATTATTCTGAATAACCTGCACGCAGAGAGTAATCTGACCGCAATTCCAAACATTCTTATAAGTAGTATCATTAAATAACAATTAATGACAAACTTTTTTCCAAAGACAGGCTAGAATTTGAATTTAAACTGTTTAATCAACATCTTATAAAGACTGTTGAAAAAGACTTCGAAACAAAAAGCCACTGGTACAGCAGTAAAAAGGCTTTGCCTCTTAAAAGCAAAGCCTTAAATAACAATAGGTTAAACATTTAAAAAAATGTCATGACAGCCGCATTGTAAAAGATGCCCAGATACAGTTCGTCTGGTTATAAAATCTGCTAAAATAAACTTTATAATACGATTAATTCTTCCGCAGAAAAATCATCCGGCCCGGCAGAACTCTGTTAACACATCTGAGGCACTGGAAATTTCTGTAAATTGAAATTTAAAATCACTGATTGCAAGACAAACAGGATTCATACCGGGGGCTGATTTTACAGCTACAGCTTTTGGATGAAAGCAGACTTCCAATGGACTAAGCTGAACTTCAGCTTCTGAGGATTCAATCTGCTGGGGATAAAATTCAAAATTAAGCTTCCTGTCAGATATAGCTTTTATGCCGCACAAAGAGGTTCTCACCATACCAACCTTACCATCCTCGGAAAAGCTTAAAGCCCCTGAACTGCATCCTGATACGCCTGACTTACCGTCAAAAACAGGAATAGTTCCAACCGGGGTATCAACATTCAAAGGACTTGCCGGAGTCACAAATTCAAGTTCTCCATCCGGCCAGAAACCTATCTCTCCCTTAATTGATATCTTTCCAACTGGTGTTGATATTTTAACAGTTTCACCAGGGCACAAGCAAACTCTGCGTAAAGTCCCTTCTTTATAAAAAACAAGCCCCGCAATTCTGGCTTCGATTATCCCTGCCGGAGTGGCTACGCATACAGGTTCCACATCCTTACCCATACTGTAGGCCTCACTGAAATCCTTCACCGGAAAAATTCTTTCAGGACTTCCATTCCTGTAGAATGTAACCTTCTCCGCATTAAATTCTCCTACAGGAGTTTCCAAGGGCATTATACTTTCCAGAAAAACAGAATGCAGCTCCCCTCCGGCATAGAAATGCACAGCTATATAGGAGCTGTCCGGATACCCGGAAGTTGAATATCTTGGAATAAGCTTTCCGACTGATGTCTTTAAAAGGCACATCCCTGATGGAATGCAGGAAATCAAACGTCCATTATTGTATAATTCAACCTGATCATTAACCGGAATCGAGCCGTATGGCGTTTTTACTATTCTCATAACACTCCTCCATAATCGGGTTTATATTAAGTATAACACACATTGTTGTTCTGGTCTTATTATTTTTTAACTTTTTCTGCCTAAGCAGGACCATGGGTATTCTTCCCGAAGAACAGGTTACATTGAACAATCAAAACGGTTTCAATAACTCTTGTTTTTAATATATATTTACAGCGCGGTTACACCGCAGGACACCGGACTTTACAGCGGTGTTTTAAGATGTAAGTCTTAAGAAATGCAGCCTCAGGCAAACCTCATTACCTGCTATAGGACTCCGTTTTAAAATCTGTAAATTAATTAAATATAAGAATGGCTGAAGACTCACTAAACCTTACGCACTTAAGCGAACCGACAGATATTGTTCAGGCATGGCAGGACGTGGTTCTGTACACTGACGCTTCAGGTATCATCAAAAAGAACAACAATACCGGTATTGATTATCTCCCGGAAGCAATGACAGTTGAAATCCCCTTCTGGCAGGCATTGCAGCTTGGTTCCCAATCACTCAAGGCGACTCTAAAAAAATATCCTGAACATACTATAAATGAAGTCAGCGGTCCTGAGGGGAGAAGCTTTTTAGTAAGGATTATTCCTCTGGTAGCTGAGATATCGTCCGAGCACGGGTATATAGTTATTGCTACGGACAACAGGTCTATGGAAGAGCTTTTTGAATATTACAAAGAACGTCTTTATGACAATATCACCGCATGGTCAGATTCATTAACACTCTTTAATTCAGTATTTGACACGGTAAAGGATGCTACTCTGCTTGTTGATGAATCCGGTACTGTAGTTGCGGCAAATCCTGCGGCTGTTAAACAGCATTCAAAAGATTCCTTGATCGGGACAGATTTCGAAGAACTCTTCAACCGAAGATTCAGAAAGGACCTGCGGCAGGCTGTTAAACAATTATCACCCGGAAAAATCTGGACAAAAAATATTGTTGCCTACGACAGTGAAGGTGAAACTTTTCCCTGTGAAGCGACTCTGCGCAAAATAAAGTTTACCGGTTACACTCTCTTTCAATTGATTTTACATGATTTATCCGACCATATTGAGCTTAAGGAAAACCTTAAGGATAAAAAAGAAGAAGTCGAACGGATGAATATTGCTCTGAGGCAGGTAATAAAAACAGTTGAAGAAGACCGTCAGGAGTTCCGGGAGAATCTGACAAATCAGGTAAAGAAGCAGATGCTTCCGGCCATCAATAACATTGCAAAAGCTGATGAAGCTGAAGTCCGTGAAGGTTATAAAAGCGTCATCGAAGAACACCTTGCAGAGCTGGCAGGAGAAAACAGCTTTGAATCAGATGCCGGTCTATTGCGCCTTTCAGCAAGAGAAATAGAAGTTTGCAGACTTATACAGCTTGGCAAGGGCGGCAAAGAGGTCGCCGCGAGCCTCAATCTATCCTTTGAAACAGTGCAGACACATAGAAAAAATATCCGTAAAAAACTTGGCCTGCGCGGCAAAAAAATGTCCCTTTACTCCTATCTCCGCCGAAAACCTCTTTTAAGCTGACATTCGGGTATACCCGAATACCCGAACCATCCCCCTTATCCCCCCTTGCGAAGTAACAGATATATTGTTTTCATATCGATGCATCGAAAATGGTTATATTTTAAACCATAGACACATAGCTGTAACAAAAATTTATTTATTAACTTGATTATATATTTAAATTAAGTTGCACAACCATCTCTATATTCATTTTATGAATATTTTTATCTCCTAAAATACATAATTATTTTTGCAAAATATGTTATATTTTGTGTTTATATCAATACCATTTCACTTAACTGGAGACGATATGAAAAGTGTTATTCGTTCTATTTTTCTAATTGCTGTAGTGATTTCCATGATGATTGTTTCCGGATGTACGGACAAAAAAACAGATTCTCTTGAACGTGTCCGCAAGGCAGGAGAAATCAGTTTTGCAATGAGTGGAGGATATCCCCCGTTCAACTTTTACAACACCAAAAACCAGCTTGTAGGATTTGATGTTGATGTTGCCCGTGAAGTAGCCAAGCGGCTGGATCTGAAATTCAAACCGGTAACAACTGAATGGAGCGGCATAATTGAAGGTCTGCGCTCTGGAACTTATGACGCCATCCTCGGGAGTATGGCTGCTACCGCTGAACGTAAAAAGGTCGTGAACTTTTCAACTCCATACTACTATTCCGGAGCTCAGCTCATCGTAAGTTCCACCTCCGATTATACCAGCAATTCGGAGCTTGCCGGAAAAACTATCGGAGTTGTGACCGGGACAACATTTACCGAAGACGCCAAAAAGCTCGGCGCAGGCGATATCAAATTATATAAAGATGACACACAGACTCTTACAGAACTCGACAGCGGAGCAGTTGACGCAGTTATCACCGACAGAGTTGTCGGCGCAAACGCCATGAACTCGGGAAAATTTAAAATCAAACTTTTCGGTGCACCATTAAGAAGCGAAGACATCGCCGTGGCTTTCAAAAAAGGCGACGACACTCTGCTTGATGCAGTAAACAAAGTAATTACCGAGATGCATACTGACGGGACCCTTAGTAAAATCAGTATGAAATGGCTTAAGACAGATATCACCAAAAAATAATTTCACTGAAGAATCAACACAATCAGCTGAGTTTTTTATCCAACCAATTTAACAACAGGATAACCTGATGTATTTAGATCTGGCTGCGATTCCTAAGTATTTGCCATATTTCATCCCGGCAGCATGGATGACTCTTAAAGTCACAACTTTCGGGATACTTCTTGGAGTTATACTTGGACTGGGAACCGCATTTCTTAGAATCTCAGAGAAAAAAATATTTAATATACCGGCAAGAGCCTACATTTATATAATCAGGGGTACCCCTTTGCTCCTGCAACTTTTATTCATCTATTTCGGACTGAGAAGCGTAGCAGGACTAAGTGCGCTCAGTTCGGCGGTACTTGCACTGGGTATCCATAACGGAGCCTACATAGCGGAAATCTTCAGGGGAGCCATTGTCTCAATCTCTTCAGGACAGATGGAAGCGGCAAGAAGTCTGGGCATGCCCTACACAAGGGCCATGATCAGAGTAATTCTTCCGCAGGCCCTGAAGCGAGCCATCCCGGCACTCGGCAATCAGTTTATCATTGCCCTCAAAGACTCTTCGCTTGCCAGTACAATAACTATCAATGAACTGCTCTTAAAATCCCAGCAGCTGGCTTCATCCAATTTCATGATGATGGAAATGCTGTTGACAGCAGCTTTGTTCTACCTGTTTTACACTGCCCTTTTCAACTGGCTGTTCCATATTCTTGAAGCCAGACTTGATGTCAGCAGTGCATAGGAGAAAAAATATGCAGAATGCACCGGTTATAGAAATTTCGGGCCTCAACAAATGGTTCGGCGATCAGCATGTTTTAAAAGGAATTGATCTGAACGTGCTGCCCTCTGATGTTGTCGTCATCATCGGTTCAAGCGGATCAGGGAAAAGTACCCTGCTGCGCTGTGTCAACTATCTTGAAAGCTACGATGAGGGAGAAATAAATGTTTCAGGACAGACTGTCACCGGCGATGATAAATTCATAAATGCCCTCAGGACAAAAGTCGGCATGGTTTTTCAGCATTTCAACCTTTTTCCGCACATGTCCGTACTGGGTAATGTGATGGAAGGCCCGACTCAGGTCAGAAAAATGAAAAAAAAGAAAGCAGCCGATCTTGCTGAATACTACCTCGAAAAGGTCGGTATGGAAGAATTTCTGGATGCCTATCCGCAAAATCTTTCAGGTGGACAAAAGCAGAGGGTGGCTATTGCCAGATCTCTGGCAATGGAACCTGAAGTTATGCTTTTTGATGAACCGACTTCAGCACTGGACCCTGAACTTGTGGGTGAAGTGCTTGGCGTTATGCGCAAGCTTGCTGAAGACGGCATGACGATGATGGTTGTAACCCACGAAATGGGCTTTGCCCGTGAAGTGGCTGATTCCGTGGCCTTTATGGATGAGGGTGTCATTCTTGAACAAGGCACCCCCCAAAGAATTTTTGATGAGCCGCAAATGCCGCGCACTCAGGAATTTCTCGGCCAAATCTTATAACAGGGAGTAATTTTGAAAATATTCACAGAGCACCAGCAGGAAGTTGCAAATTCGCTTGACGAAACCAATGTGACCAGATCCGACTGGACGGACTGGAAATGGCACATTCGCAACTCAGTAAGGACAGTGGAAGATTTTGAGAGAGTTCTGGGAGTTGATTTTTCCGACACGGAAAGACGTATCTACAGAAGGACCCTCGACAAGTTCCCCATGTCGGTGACTCCGTATTATCTCTCGCTGATCGATACTGATGATTATAAAAATGATCCGGTTTTCCTGCAATCCTTCCCTTCAAAGGAAGAACTGAAAATCGGAAGATATGATATGACTGACCCTCTCCATGAGGATGAAGACAGCCCTGCTCCGGGAATAACCCACAGGTACCCCGACAGGGTGCTGCTTCAAATAAGTAATACCTGCTCCATGTACTGCCGACACTGCACCAGAAAACGCAAAGTCGGAGATGTTGATTCAATTCCTTCAAAATCAACAATTGAGGAAGGAATTGAATATATTAAAAACACCCCTCAAATCCGGGACGTGCTTCTGTCCGGCGGTGATCCATTGATGCTTTCTGACAGCAAGCTTGACTGGATTTTAAGCAGAATTGAAGAAATTGAGCATGTTGAAGTTGTCAGAATAGGAACCAGAATGCCTGTGGTGCTGCCATACCGTATCACCGACAGTCTGGTTGAAATGCTGAAAAAGCATCACCCGCTCTGGATAAACACCCACTTCAACCATCCCCGTGAAATTACCGAGTCATCCCGCAGAGCTCTGGCAAGGCTGGCTGACGCAGGAATTCCGCTCGGTAACCAGAGTGTGCTGCTTTCCGGTGTAAATGACTGCCAGAGACTTATCAAAACCCTTAACCATAAACTGGTAAAAAATCGTGTACGCCCGTATTATCTTTACCAGTGCGATATGTCTGAGGGGCTGACCCATTTCAGAACACCGATAGGAAAGGGTATTGAAATAATTGAAAGCCTGCGTGGTCATACCAGCGGATTCGCTGTTCCGACCTATGTTGTGGATGCTCCCGGCGGCGGAGGTAAAATTCCTGTAATGCCCAACTATATTGTCTCATGGGGTCCCAATAAAGTTATTTTGAGGAACTATGAAGGAGTCATCACAACTTACAACGAGCCGGACACTTACGAAGCAAACTATTGCGACCGCGAGTGCGCCAAGTGCAATCTGCAACTCAAGGAAGATGATGCCGAGGAAAAAGCTATAGGTATCGAAAAACTTCTTTCAGACTGGGATGACACAACCAGTCTTACCCCTGAAAATAATGAGCGTATGTGTCGCAGAGACGATGATGAGGACGAAGATGCCGCATGATAATATTATCAGAGTCGGTAATTCGGTTTTGCAGCACGGGACCGAAAATGACCGTGTCTATCTTATGAAACTGGATGAATCTGATATTCTGAAAGTTATCGAAGTAATCGACAATCTGGTAAACAGGAACGGATATTCCAAAATATTTGCAAAAATACCGGAAAAATCGTCAGAATTCTTCACCGGACGGGGCTTCAGCATTGAAGCCTCGGTTCCGATGATGGTAAATGGCGTATCATCCGGGTATTTTATGGGAAAATACTTTAATTCGACAAGAAAAACCGTAAGTAATCAAAAACTTCTTGACGAAGTTCTTAAGGTTGCTGAGACTAAAAGTGTTGAAGTCGGTATTCAACCGGATACATCTTCGGTGAAAAGGCTTGGGCCTGAACATTGTTCCAAGTTGGCAGAACTTTACGACAACGTATTTGAGTCCTACCCTTTTCCCATCACTAATCCGGAATTTATTCTAGAAGAAATGAATTCCGATGTGTATTTTTATGGAATTTTTGCAGGTAAAAAACTTGTTGCAGCTTCATCCGCTGAGATGGACAGTTCATGGAAATGCGTTGAAATGACCGACTTTGCAACCCTCCCCGAAGCAAGGGGAAATGGTGCTGCCGGCAACCTTCTGGCGCGTATGAATAAAGACATGTCCGACATGGGTATTCTTACAGCCTTCACAATTGCGAGAGCCGGCAGCTTTGGTATGAACGCCGTGTTCGCGAAAGACGGGTACAGTCTCGCAGGGACTTTACCCAACAATACGCAAATTGGAGGAAGATTGGAGAGTATGAATGTCTGGTATAAAGCAATTGCCTCAAGTTAGAAAATTCAACTTCAGAATTGATTGTACTTACTCGGTATGGTGGAACCTGCTGCTTATATCTGTGGGTTCTTTTCTGGTTGCAATTGGCTTTAAGAGCCTTTCTGTTCCATATCAATTCATTCCCGGAGGTATTTTCGGCTTATCGTCGCTGATTTATTATACCTTCGGAGGAATCGATCCGGGCTGGCTGTATATGCTTCTGAATATACCGCTTTTCATTATGGCCTGGGTAAAAGTAAGCAGAAGATTTTTCTACTACAGTGCTTTTGCGACTATAGCCACTACTGTCTTTTACGACATTTTCACGATACCCATGCCCATTACCAACCAGCTATATGCTGCTGTGGCCTGCGGTATACTTACCGGACTTGGAGCCGGTATCGTGCTGAGATCACTCGGATCAAACGGCGGACTTGATGTTCTGGCTGTTTACCTTTTCCAGAGGTACAATATCGGAATAGGTAAAATGTATCTGATATTCAATACTACATTGTTTATCCTGTCTGCATTCAGGCTTCCGCTTGATCTTATTATCGCATCCTTAATCCTTACTTTTATAAGCTCAGTTGTTGTCGACAACACCCTTTCTCTCTTCAACCAGAGAAAAGTTGTTTTCATTATTTCAGACAATGCTGACGCCATCTGCAAAGAAATCTTTGATTCTTTCAGACAAAGCGCAACCTTTCTCAAAGGTTTCGGTGCTTATAAACGGCAGGAAAAAAATGTACTTATGACAGTCATAAACAACGTACAGCTTAAAAAGCTTGAGGAAATAACATTTTCCTATGACCCGAACGCCCTTTTCATTGTTGAAAACACTTTTTCGGTGCTTGGTTCAAGCTTTTCAAAACGTAAAATATATTAAAAAAAGTGCCGCATGATTTCATGCGGCACTTAACATTAAATTCTTTATTTCTCCGGATCTCAGGAAATTCTACGCACAACTTTTTCCCATTTTATTGTATCCTCAAGTCCGTCTTCAAGGGATATTTCCGGTTTGAATCCTACAGCTTCCAATTTAGAAATATCTGCTATGGAATGTTTTATATCCCCGGCTCTTTCAGGTTTGAAGGTAATATCCTTATCACTGCCGGTCAGCTCAAGCACTCTTTCCGCGAGTTCCAGAACAGAAGTTCCCTTTCCTGTTCCAACATTATAGATACCTTTAAGTGGTCCCTTGCCGGAGGAATCAAGCCCGGCCGCTAGCAGATAAACCTTAACGGCATCTGAAACATGGATAAAATCACGGGACTGCAAACCATCGCCAAAGATGACCATAGACCGTTCACTAAGTCCGAAATCTATAAAGCGGGAAATAACTCCGCTGTAGGCACTGGAGGGATCCTGCCTTGGACCGAAGACATTGAAAAAACGCAGTGAACAGCCATAACCGGAATCTTCAAGATAAATAGAGGTGCGAAACTTTGCCAGACCGTAAGGACTCAGGTGGTCATCCACCTCACGCGCGTATTCTTCCCGGACCGGAAGTCTGACCTCAGCTCCGTATTCCGCAGCGGAACCAGCAAAAATAAACGATTCAACACCGTGACTGCGTGCTCCCTCTATCATCTTAACACTGCTGGCATAGTTGGTTTCCATTGTTGTTTCAGCATGCTTAAGGGAATAAGGAACACTAACGATAGCCGCCAGATGGAAAACCACGTCAACGGATGAAAACTTCTCAATAATTTCATCCCAGAATTCATCTTCGACTATCGACATATCCATGAAGTAAAAATCAGGATTATTTATAAATTTCTCCATGTTATGGGGATATCCGGAAAAGAAGTTATCTATTCCAATTACGGTATGTCCTTGATCTAGCAATGCTGCTGAAAGATGGCTGCCGATAAATCCCGCACAGCCTGTTACCAGACAATTTTTCCCGGATGACATATATTCCCCTCTGATTTTAAATCTTCATGCTAAAATTTTAATAAACAGTGTATTTCTAGGAGTAGCAATTCTTTTGTGGCCATAATACCAGAATTAAATCCAGATTAAATTATTTTAGTTTTTTCCATTCCGCATTCTTTTTAATCCGGAAAATGACATCCCGTAAGCCAAAAAGGTTGTAAACTTCTTTTCAAGGCTCCAATCCAGATAACAGCCTAAAGATTCAGGACTTTGATAAGCTTATCCATATCTATAGGTTTTGTGAGGCAGTCATTCATACCGGCACCGAGAAACTCTTCACGGTCTCCTGCCATCGCATAGGCTGTCAAAGCAATAATGGGAATTTCTTTATTAGTATCACCGGCTTTACCGGAACGAATTTTAAGGGTCGCTTTAATGCCATCCATTACAGGCATTTGAATATCCATAAGAACAACGTCAAAGCTGTCATTTTTCAATTGATCAAGAGCTTCAAGACCGTTGACCGCGCAACTGACATGCGTTCCATATTTTTCAAGCATCCTCTTCATAGCCAGTCGATTGATGGCTTCATCTTCAACCAGCAGAATTTTTGAAGGTCTACTTTTTTCTTCCAACAATTTTTCTGAATATTCCATATTCTGCAAAGAATTTTCACTTCCTGTTTTCAAAGGAACAGAAAAATAAATATCCGTACCTTTTCCTTTTACTGAATCTATACTCAGAGAGCCGTTCATCATCTCAACCAGCTTTTTCACAATGGAAAGTCCAAGCCCTGCGCCCTGAAACCTGCGGACATAGCTGTCTTCACCCTGCATAAAAATTTCAGAAATATTATCAAGTTCGTCATCAGCGATACCGATGCCACTATCCGAAACAATAAAAAGAATTGTAAGATCTGCTTCAGTCTGCCTGATTAAATGAACTTCAAAACGGATAAAACCTGAATCAGTAAACTTAATTGAATTTCCTAACAGATTGGTAATAACCTGCATTATCCTTATCTGATCACCGATTACAATTTCCGGGAGCCTTTCGTCAAAATAAAATGTCTGCTCCAAACCTTTCTGCAGACATGACGGAGTGAATAATTCTCCGGTATTACGCAGAAGTTCCCTTAAATTAAAAGGAGCTTCCACCAGAAAAGTTTTCCCTGCTTCTATTTTTGAAAGATCAAGGACATCGCCCAGCAGATCAGTCAACCTCCTTGCAGCGGTCACCGCGCCATTAATATAACGCTCCTGCTCGCCATCAAGACCGGTTGTCTGCAAAAGACCGTGCATACCGATAATTCCATTTAGAGGGGTCCTCAGCTCATGACTCATATTGGCAAGAAAAATTGATTTGGCCTGATTCGCTCTTTCAGCTTCCTCTTTGGCTTTCAAAAGAGCCAGATTGGCTTTTTTAATTTCGGTTAAATCCACGTTGATGCTGTATATCTCAACGTTACCGGATTTATTTAGTTGCATAACATGCGAAAAATAGACCGGAACCTGATTACCCTTTTTATCAACAAGAACCGATTCGCCGGGTTGCAAAGGACTACCCCCGTCAATCCATGCTTTAAGGCCTTTAACAAATCTCTGCCTGCTTTTCTCAGGAAGAACAAGTTCCTCTATAGGACGACCAAGAACTTCATCTGCACTGTATCCAAAAAGCCTTTCGCTTGTTTTATTCCAGAATATGATTTTACGGTCCGCATCATATCCCTGCACGGCAATCATCTCCAGACCTTCAAACAGACTCCTGAAGCGATGCTCGTTTTCCATCAGGCCGAGCATATTTTCCCTTTCACGGGTAATATCCCTGAAAACACAATGCGTCTGCTTAAAAGAACCGTCATCATTACGGTCGATTCTTCCTGAAAAAGATACCAGCAGATAGGTTCCGTCTTTACGCAGCAGCTTGAATTCCACTCCCAGGATTTCACCAATGCTTTTGAATTTTGGGAAATTCTGCTGAAAATTAATTCGCCACTCAGGATGGATAATTTCACTGAAATTGCGCCCTATTAAATCCTTTTTTTCATATCCGAGAATTTTACAGAACGTATTATTAACATCGACAAAAGTCCCATCAGCATCAAGAGACTGGTATGGAACAGGTGCTTCAAGATATAATTTTTTAAATTTTTCTTCGCTGTCAGCCAGTTTTTTCTGGGTAGTGACGTGCTCAGTAACATCGAAAATGCAGGAATAGATACATTCTCTTCCAAAAACAGGGGCTACCCCGCTATAAACTCTGACATTCCTTGTTCGGCCGTCAGCAAGTCTGTGCTCAAGCAGAAACTCATTCTGACTTCGTCTGACAGCCTTATCAATATTTTCATCTACCGTAGCACTGTCTACTGTATTCAAATCATAAACTTTAATTTTTTTTATTTCAGAAATGGAGTATCCGTAAAAGGAACATGCGGCATCATTCGCATCCAGAATTACACCGTTTTCAGGATCAAATATTATTGTAACAATGTGGTTTTTTCTAAAAAAAGAATCATAAAAATCTCTGCCCACAACTCCGTCTTTTTCCTGACAGCATTCTGCCGGTCTATGCTTTTCGGAGATGTCTTTTCTATCAAAAACCGGATATACTTTATTGCTATTCCCCATCAGAAAACTCCAGAAATGTCATTAATAAAGAAAATGACATAATTTTATACCAGAATACTTGCATAGCAGACTATATAACAAATTTTTGCAAAGAGAAGAAATATTTTTAAACATAAAACACATAAAAAAACCTCCGCATAAAAACGGAGGTTTTCGATATAATAATTAAGATTAAGAAACTGAATATCACAGCATGATATAATTCAATTAAGTATCAATACATTGCTCCGGGAAGATAAAGAATAAACTGCGGAAAAATTGAAAACAATATTATACCCACAAGAATTGCAAGTAAAAATGGCATTGTTCCTTTAAATATAGATTCCAATGTAATCGAAGGAGCAAATTTCTGGGCCATACCATAGACAACATAAACATTTATGCCTACTGGAGGCGTAATAACTCCGATCTGCGTAACCAGAACAATAATTACCCCGAACCATATCGGATCAAACCCCATTGCCGTGACCATCGGATAAAATACAGGAATGGTCAGCATAATAAGAGCCAGCGCATCCATAAAACAGCCACCGATAAAATAAATAAGCAGAATCATCGTCATGATTACAAGTGGTGGAAAATCAAGCGACGAAGTCCATGAAGCAACATTAAACGGTATTCTGGTCACAGCCAGAAACTTACCGAATACAACTGCTCCGGCCACCAGAAATAGAACCATGCATGAGGTACGCATAGTTTCATAAAGAGAATTACATAGATCTTTCCAGCTGAGCTGACGCTTAACAATCCCAAGTATAAGAACCCCGAGAACACCGATTGAGGCCGACTCGGTCGGGGTAAACCAACCTTTAAACATGCCGCCGATAACAAGCACAAAGATTATAAAAGTGTCAGCAAGCCCGGCAAGGGAGCGCATTTTTTCGGAAAATGAACACGGCACACCTTTAGGGCCAAGCTCAGGATTAATCCTGCACTGAATAGCTATGGCAATAATAAAAAGAACCGTAAGCACAACGGAAGGAATTATTCCCGCAACAAAAAGCGAGCCTATGGATTGCTCTGTAAGAACCCCGTAAACAATCAGGACAACACTGGGCGGCATAATCATGCCCAGTCCTCCACCTGACGCCACAGACCCGGCGGCGAGAGAATCGGCATAACCGTATCGCTTCATTTCCGGTATTCCGACTGTGGCCATAGTTGCGGCTGTTGCAGGAGATGAGCCGCAGACGGCTCCGAAAGCCGTGCAGGCAGAGACAGTGGCCATTGCCAACCCGCCCTGAATATTTCCGAGAAAATGATAAGCCGTGCGATAAAGCCTGCGACTGATCCCGGTATTAAAAGCCAGCTGCCCCATCAAAATAAATAAAGGAATGGTCGCAAGATCGTAGGAAGAAAAAGTTCCATAAAAACTGCGAGAGAGCAGTCCCAGCCCGCCCTTGAGAGAGATAAGCGTTGAAAAACCGCCGAATCCCACGATGGTCATGATATAAGCCACCGGCATTCCGGTCATGAACAATACCAGCATAACCACAACACCGATAAGACCGATAGTAGCCGGATCCATTATTCAACCTCCACAAAAAAGGAAAGAAAATCTTTGAACTGAACGAGAGTCAGGCAGCCGAATCCGGCAGCCAGTGAATAGATAATGAGTGGAGTCGGCAGTTCCAGAGTCATGGAAACATGCCCTACTTTTGCCATGCTCATTCCATAAAGAACAAGCCTCCAGGTAATGAGAGCAAAAAGGGCTACTCCGGCAAGATCAGTGAGACAACGGATTCTGGCTCTTGTTCTTTTTTTCAGACGGCTGATTAAAAATTCGACACCGATATTACTCCGCTGGGAATGAGTATAAGCGAGACCGAATCCAGTGGCTAGAACAGCCAGAACAGCAACAATCTCTTCAACACCGATAAGTGGAGAATTGAACACACCACGCATGACAACATCAGCCCCGGTAACAAGAGCCATGCCTATAAGAGCTGCGGCAGCTATTACTTTAAGCAGATTCTCCAGTCCGCGGATAAGATAAAACATCACCTGCCCCCGTTTTTACAGAATAAGCCGGGGCAACAACAAACCCCGGCTTATAACTTTCAGTCATTTATGAATTTATTTTTGTATAGAATTAAGCTCTGTTACGGTGAAATCTAAAACAGCCTTTCCATCTACGCCCTTGGCTGAAACATTTTTGATGTACTCATCCATCATAGGCATGGCTTTCTGCTTCCACCTGTTACCCTCAGCTTCATCCAGAGTTATGAATTTGCCACCCTTCTTTTCAAAGAACTCTTTACCAAGCTGGTCGCTATGGTCCCAGGCCTGACCGTGTTTCAAGGCCCATTCTTTGTTGATATCCGTAATTATTTTCTGGATATCTTCAGGCAGCTCTTCCCATTTTTCTTTATTCATTACGACAAAGAACGTTGTGGTATATGCAACAGGATAGTTTAAAGTACAGTAATCAACCACTTCAGCCATTTTCCAGCCTTTGTTGGTTTCAATAGGGTACATGCCCCCGTTCACAACACCTCTGCGTATGGCCTGATAGGAATCAGGCATGGACATGGCTACAGGAGCACCGCCAAGAGCTGAAACCAGCTTGGCCGAGTTGCCGGTTGCCCTGATTTTAAGGCCCTTCAAATCTTCAAGAGTTCTCACGGGTTTTTCAGCGGTATGCAGAAGTCCCGGACCGTGGGCATGGAAATACATGAGGTGAACATCATCAAGCTCTGCCGGTTTGAACTTCTCATAAACGGCATTGGCTACTTTTGTGGCGGCTACTCCGGATTTATATCCCAGCGGAAGATCAACAACCGCCATGACCGGGAACCGGCCCCGTGAATACGCCAGAGCGGAAAGTCCTATATCGGAAAGTCCCTGAACAACTCCATCATAACACTGGTTGGCTCTGGTAAGGGTTCCACCGGGAAAATATGAAATTGTAACTCTTCCGTCGGTGCGCTTTTCAACTTCCTGACACCACTCTTCAGCCAGCTTAGACTGCACATGGGTAGGAGGAAAAAAGTTTGAATATGTAAAATTATAAGTTTCAGCCTTTGCAAATGACGGCAGGACCGAAGTTAAAAGCAGAACAGACAGCAAAACCAAAAATTTACCCTTCATTATTCCTCCAAAAGGCAGCAATATGATTAATTTATTTTTTCAGGCCCTTGTCCAGAATCAGTGTCACAGCGGCATCTCTGACAGTTTGAAGATCCAGAACACCTGTCCCTAATGCGTTATGAACCATAAACCCCTCAAACATAACGGTATTCAAAGCGCCAAGCTTTTCAGCCGGAAAATCAGTCTCAAGATATTCACTTATCAATCCGGCAAAGATTTCATCGGAAAGACGGTATTGACTCAGCCCTAGATCACCACGGATTTCCGGGGTTCTCGCGGCATGGATTGTAAATTCCAGAAATACTTTCGCCCAGTTGCAGTCTCTCACAATATCTTCCAGAAAATCCCAGATGATATTTATGACCTCTTCAAGAGAGCCTGCCGTGCTGAGCTTTTTATCTCTGGCTTCACGGTAGTCGCGCATTTTACTTTCAAGAATATCAAGGAAAAGGCGATCCTTGCTTGCCCAGTATCTATAGAAATTACCTTTTGAGTATCCGGCGTTATCAGTTATTTCAGCAACCGAAGTAGCCACATAACCTTTGCGGACAAACAATTTCTGGGCAGAATCCATAAGATCGTTCATGGTCTGCTTTGATTTTTCTTTTTGTTTCCGAGCCATAAATTTCACATCCGGCAAAACTTTTTTAAAACCTAAAATGACCTATGGTCATAAAATGACTGTCGGTCACTTTTATTTATGAACTCTCTTCATGTCAACATTTTTATCAGTAAAGCAGATAAAAAAATCACCTAATCGATAGAGGTTAGAGACGTGCTCTTACAACACATGCCAAGCCGTTATTTTTAAAATCTATCATGAAAACAATTTGATATTGCTATAACCGATTGGACGAACCTGAGTCTCTGTGATCAAGATAGCTTTCAAGCCTTTAATATCGGCATAACTCCTTCATATTCCCAATAAAGGTAACCATCATGGATCTTAAATTCTTCACCGACTTCTCTGAAAAAAGCATAGCGGAACTGGACGAGTGGCACGAACAGGGTAAAAAAATAGCTGGAATCTACTGTATTTATGCCCCGATAGAACTGATACGTGCGGCTGGGGTCGTGCCCATAAGTCTTTGTGGAAAAAAACAGACGCCCATAAAAGATGCTGAAAAAGATCTGCCTCCGGCTCTCTGTCCGCTTATAAAATCAAGCTATGGTTTTGCTGTTACTGAAAGCTGTCCTTTTTTCAGTTTTTCAGATTTCATAATTGCGGAAACAACATGTGACGGAAAAAAGAAAATGTATGAGCTGATGGAAAAGTTCAAACCGGTTCACCTCATGCACCTGCCACATACTCAAAACGGGACTCCGGCTCTTGAATACTGGAAAGCCTCATTAAAAAGTCTTGAAGAATTTCTCTATGAACAGTCCGGTATAAAAGTATCGGCAACAGAACTCCTTGACCGCATTAAAGAGCAAAACCAGATTAGAAAGGAACTCTGGGAAATTGCTGTTCTTGCTGCGAATGAAAGATCTCCTCTGACTGCCAGTGAAATGCTCTCTGTTCAGGAAAGCTCCAGTTTCAGCGTCTACCCGCAAAAACACATTGAGGCACTGAAAAAACTTCATACAGAGCTGGAAGAATTTATAAACTCACAGAGCGCTGTAGAAAATAAGGGATTACGGATTCTGCTTACCGGATGCCCGGTAGGAAAAGGATCAGACAAAGTTATCAGAATTACAGATGATCTTGGCGGACGCATAGTCTGTATGGAGAACTGTTCCGGCCTTAAAGGAATGACCATGCAGGTAAAAGAGGATGGTGATCCTTTTGAAGCTCTGGCTGAACGCTATCTCCAGATTCCATGTTCCTGCATGACTCCCAATGAGAACCGCTTCTCTTCCATCAAAGAAATGGTTGAAACATTCAGAGTTGAGGCCGTGATTGACCTCACCTGGACGGGCTGCCACACCTATAACGCAGAATCGACTCTTATCGGAAGGTTTGTGGAACAGGAACTGAATCTGCCATTCCTGCATATAGAAACAGATTATTCCGAATCAGATATTGAGCAGCTCAGGACTCGTATTGAAGCATTTTTAGAGCTGGCCTCCTAAAGATAAACCGGGAGAGGCCTTCCATCTCCCGGTACGCTTTATATATTTACAAAAATTTTGATTCAATTTTCATTCTATATTCAATAACTAACCATATATTCTAAAAAAAACAGTAAATTGGTCTAATTGCCTCAGTCACGCTCCTCTGCTATCTTGCACGCCCTTTAACGGAGGTTTCCAAGGTGTTAGAACTGGCAACACAGGCTGTAAATTTTATATACTCATTCGTCTCAGCAATGGGAACCGGTGAACAGATTTCCATTGTTACCGGCATAATTTATATTTTCTTAAGCGTACGGGAAAATCCTTTATGCTGGCCCTTCGGCATTGTCAGCGTCGGGATATGGATGGTTATTGTTTTTACAGGAAAGCTATATGCTGATGCTTTTTTACAGGCTGTCTATGTAGTCCTTGGTTTTTACGGCTGGTATCAATGGCTCCGGGGAGGAAAAAACAGTTCACCACTCCCCGTAAGACGAATACCTTTCAAACTGGCAGCCGGACTTGCGGCAGGGGGAACCGTAGCAACTGTTTTGTGCGGGTATGTTTCCACCAAATATCTGCACGCCGCATATCCGTGGTGGGATTCAATTACAACGGTAATGAGTCTGATCGCCCAATACCTTCTCGCTAAAAAATACCTTTCAAACTGGATTCTGTGGATTATCGCAGACACCATCTATGTCTTTATATATTATCTCAAAGGCTGGTCAGGATACAGCCTGCTTATGGTTGTTTATACCCTGATGGCTGCGGCAGGTTATCTGCAATGGCGTAAATCAATGCTCAACAGGGAAAACAATGTCTAGCATACGCATCGTCATAACCGGATCGGAATGTACCGGAAAATCAACTCTGACTCGAAAGCTCGGTGAACATTATCAAGTTGAGACCGTTCCTGAATATCTCCGCAATTACTTTGAGATGAAGCATGGCAGACTGAGCATTGATGATGCGGTCCCCATTGCCAGAGGACAATTGGAAGCAGAACAAAAAATTATAGAAAAGGGTTGTAATCCGGTTATCTGCGATACAGATACACTCTCTTCACTAATATATTCAAATCATTATTTTGGCTCCTGCCCGGAACAGATTGAGACCATTTTTAACAACCTCAAAACTGATCTATACCTTTTATGCTGCACCGATATACCGTGGCAGGCAGATGGACAGAGAGACCGTCCCGAAGGCAGACAATACATGCAGGACCTTTTTAAAAATGAACTGGAAAAAAGAGAACTTCCATATATTGAACTATCCGGTTCTGTTGAAGAAAGAGCGCGAAAGGCAGTTGAGCAGATAGACCTTCTGCTACTTGAGTCCTGACATATCCTCAGGATAAAAAACTAAAAAAAAGAACTCCACTGCCCGAAAATTTTTTAAGCAGCGGAGTTCTTCTAAAATCTACGCAGTTTATGCTTTGCTACTCACCCGCAAATTCAAGCGGCATAAGCAGGCTCTTAGTATCACTTACCGGTAAGTTTTGCCCAGTCTGCATTAAAAGCAGCAAGTCCCTTGTCTGTCAGGGGATGCTTAACAAGCGAGCTTATAACTTTATACGGGATTGTAGCTACATCTGCCCCTTCAAGAGCACTGTCCAGAACATGCAGAGGACTTCTGATGCTGGCCACAATAATTTTTGTTTCATAGCCGTAGTTGTCAAAAATAGTGCGAATCTGTGAAACAAGTTCCATTCCTTCCACAACAATATCATCCAGCCTGCCGACAAACGGGCTGACATAAGTCGCCCCGGCTTTTGCAGCCAGCAAGGCCTGCAAGGGCGAAAAAATAAGGGTTACGTTTGTTTTTATACCTTTCTGTGAAAGAATCTTTGTAGCTATAAGTCCTTCCGAAGTCATAGGTATTTTTATAACCACATGCTGACCGAACTTCATCAGATCTTCTGCTTCCGCAACCATTTCCGCAGCAGTCTCCCCTACAACTTCAAGGCTTACAGGGCCTTTGACTTCTGTGCAGATTGCTTTGGCCTGTTCCCGCCAATCTCCGCCTTCGCGTGAAAGCAGTGTAGGATTTGTTGTCACTCCATCAAGCAGTCCCTGTTTATTAGCGGATCTGATTTCATCAATGTTAGCTGTATCAAGAAAAAATTCCATTAAGTTATACTCCTGAATATTTTTAACCGCATTCACGTGGTCTAAACAGACCAGAATTCTATAAGATCGAGCACTCCAAATTTATTAAACTCAAAATAGCCATACAATATTGTCACGGCAAGATGCAAAGCAAAATTAATACAATTCGTTGAATGAAAACCGGGGGCTCTCCCGAGTCTGTGAAAAATGAAATCAGATTCTTGACAATATATTTTGCTCTATGTATTTCTCAAATCGTTATGACAAACAACTCCACAATTTCTTCTTTCGGCTTCATGAGCTGGTGGTGGCGCTTCTAAAGCGCCGTGGTTTGTTTCGTCCATAAGACAGCATAAAAAATTATAAATAACCGCGGCAGTGTAAACTGACCGCGTTTTTTTTATGCGGGGCACTGCCGTAAAATTCTTCAAGGAGATAAAAATGAGCAATACCCCGCTTACCGCTGACGGATTTTTTGGTAACTTCGGTGGACAATATGTACCGGAGCTGCTCCTTCCTATCCTCAAAGAACTCGCCGACACTTTTGAAAAGTATAGAAATGACCCAGAGTTTCTAAAAGATTTCGAATATTACCTCACTAAATATTCTGGCAGAAAAACGCCTCTTTACCTTTGCAGCAATCTCACTGAAAAGCTCGGCGGAGCAAAAATTTATTTGAAACGTGAAGACCTGAACCATCTTGGCGCACACAAAGTAAACAACACCATAGGCCAGATTCTGCTTGCCAAACGCATGGGCAAAAAGAAGATAATCGCTGAAACCGGAGCCGGTCAGCACGGTGTTGCCACAGCAGCCACAGCAGCTCTGATGGGTATGGAATGTACCGTATACATGGGCGCGGTTGACGTTGAAAGACAGAAACTGAATGTTTTCAGAATGCAGATGATGGGAGCAAAAGTAGTTGCAGCTCAATCAGGCCAGAGAACCCTGAAAGAAGCGGTCGACGAAGCATTAAACGCCTGGATAGAAGACCCGGAAAACAGCTTTTATCTTCTTGGTTCAGCCGTTGGACCGCATCCCTACCCGATCATGGTCCGTGAATTTCAGTCTGTTATCGGCAGGGAAGCCAGAGAACAGTGTTTAGAAACCGAAGGCCGTCTCCCGGACTACTGCATTGCCTGTGTAGGCGGCGGCTCAAATGCCATAGGCCTTTTCTCTGATTTCGTTAAAGATGAATCAGTCAGGCTGGTAGGTGTTGAACCTTCGGGAAGAGGGCTTGAGCCGGGACAGCATGCGGCAAGCCTGTGTCTTGGTGAGCCGGGAATTATGCACGGATTCAACTCATATATGCTTAAAGACGAGAATGGAGACCCGGCACCGGTATACTCAATTTCAGCAGGACTTGACTACCCCAGTGTCGGCCCAGAACATTCCTATCTCAAAGATATAGGAAGAGCTGAATATGTTTATGCCTCGGACAGAGAAGCAGTGGATGCTTTTTTCACTCTCTCCCAGACAGAGGGCATTATCCCGGCACTTGAATCTTCACATGCTCTTGCACACGCAATAAAAATTGCCCCTGAGCTCTCAAAAGAAACAATAATTATTGTCAACCTTTCCGGTCGTGGTGATAAGGATGTTGCCGAAATAGAACGCCTTGTGGAAGCTGGAGAGTTTGAACTCCCGAGAATGAACGGATGATTAATAGCCGATTACCGACATCGGACAATTGATACAACAGAACCGGAATCAGTTTTAGCTGATTCCGGTTTTGTTACAAATCTTCCATTTGTCCGTACATTTTTTCGCCATTAAGCCAGTTGATATAGCATCCGGTGTAATCTTCCAGAACTGCGGACAGTGTGGGCAGCAGGCTGCACAGATTTCCATTTATCCCCTTTGCTGACAGAGCGGCATTATGCCCGGCAAAGAGAACATCCTTCTGGTGCATTAAAACGGCATTCTGAGGAACAGGAATTTTATTGCGTGATTTAAAGCTGGCTTTGCATGCTGAAAGATCATGTGAAATCCAATTTCTACAAGTCAAAGGGCGCACTTCGTATATTACGCATGTATTGTCACGTAAAAACGGACACGGCCTGAAATATTCCAGAGCAAACTTTTTAAACCCTTTTTCTTCATATTCTTCCGCTCCGCTCTTTATCTCCACCAGCAGAGCCTCTAATTCACTTTCATCAAGAATTTTAATCAGCATTTCAGCTATAAGAAAAATTTCATGCGGTAGTGCCGTGATATGTGAATGACAACACATATCACACCCCTTTCCACAGGCTATTTCGTAATTTTCATCAAGCTTTTTAATCTGTGACTCTACCGCTGCAAAATTATCGTCAAAACATCTGCCTGCTTTACCGGCGTACACGCCGGCAAATTCAGCATGAGAAGGCGCAAGCCCG
Organism: Maridesulfovibrio bastinii DSM 16055; assembly: GCF_000429985.1. Classification (NCBI taxonomy): domain Bacteria; kingdom Pseudomonadati; phylum Thermodesulfobacteriota; class Desulfovibrionia; order Desulfovibrionales; family Desulfovibrionaceae; genus Maridesulfovibrio; species Maridesulfovibrio bastinii. The sequence goes on along the minus strand of NZ_AUCX01000005.1, from coordinate 35,675 downwards.
GATAAATCACGATAAACAGCAAAAGCCATGTCTCTGATCCATTTATGTATTTCCGGGTGTTCTTTCAAATCCTTGAAAGCAGGGGCAAGCCATTTTTCTATTACACTGTTTGTATCTTCCATATATTTTCCTGATTCAAATTATGCTCCGGCAATGCGGATTTTTAACAATGGGGATAATTTTCTACTCAGTTAATGCATCCTGCTTGCGCCTGTCAAAATTCAGAGCTGCTGAAACCATAAGGATGCAATGACATAACTATAAAATGCAGTTCATATAATTACCATATAAAATGCCAACTGAGTTAAAAATTATTTTACAAACAGTTTCAGCGATCCATTATCCATACATCTATAGGCAGAGATTGATATTTTATTGTTGCCTTGAGCCTTTTCAAAAATCTCAGTTCTTTTTTCCCGTCTAATATAAGCACAATTCCGGCCCGTTTGCCTGTCCGCAAACTGTAATACAATGATTGTCCGATGGCTTCAGCCCATTTTCTGCCAAAATCCATCTCAACCGCATGAGTTGATGTCAGGCAATCAACCCTTGTTGAATCGGGAAGACGATATTCCATAACGCCGGAATGCTCGTAACACCATAATTTCTGGTAATCGTGTTCACTGGCATGCGCCGATAATGGAAAAAGTATAAAAATTAACATCACCATATTAAATCGCATAAACTATATATAATTAGTCTTCACTATATAAATCAATATATAATTTACACCTAAAAAAAACGACAAATATTAACTAATCTGCCACTTGAACATATTCATGGTGAAGTCTAAACTATGCCTCAGAATCAAAATTCTAAAAATACAGGAGAAAATTAGCATGGCTGCAAAGAAGATTTTAATGCTGGTCGGCGATTTTGTAGAAGATTATGAAGTTATGGTCCCGTTCCAGATGCTTGTTATGGTCGGCCACGAAGTACATGCCGTATGCCCCGACAAGAAATCAGGAGATACGGTTGCAACCGCTATCCATGATTTTGAAGGGCACCAGACATACTCTGAAAAACCCGGTCACAACTTTGTGCTGAACTATGATTTTGATAAAGTTGACCCTGCTGATTATGACGCTCTGGTCATCCCCGGCGGCAGAGCTCCTGAATATCTCCGTCTTGATGAGCGTGTCATAAAAATAGTTAAAGATATCAATAGCGCAGGCAAACCCATCGCAGCTATCTGCCACGGCCCGCAGCTGCTTATTGCCGCTGACGTGCTAAAGGGCAAGGAAAGCATGTCTTATCCTTCAGTTAAGCCGGAAATTGAAGCTGTCGGCGGCTGCTTTATCGGCGCCAACGAAACTTTTACCAGTGCTCATGTTAATTCCAACATTATTTCAGCCGCAGCATGGCCGGCACATCCGCAGTGGATTGCGGCTTTCCTCAAAGAACTCGGAACTGAAATTAAACTTTAAGATTTAATTAAGCCCTATAAACTAAAAAACCGCTGTTACGACTGACAAGCCGTAACAGCGGTTTTCATTTAACGTCTGACTAAACTTGAAGGGAATCTAAAGTCTTGCCAGCCCCTGCTTTAAATCCATGATCAGATCATCAGCATCTTCAAGGCCGATATAGACCCTGAATATAGTCCTGCCATTGTATCTAAATGAATTACTGCGATTGAAGCGACCGCCGGTAATAAGACTTTTAAAGCCTCCCCAGCTGTAGCCCAATCCGAAAAGTTCAAGATTATCCATAAACTTTGAATGATCGCGATCTTCAAGGTCACGGTTTAAAACAAAAGCAAAAAGTCCGCTGGAACCTTTAAAATCACGCTTCCATAGTTCATGTTCAGGATGAGACTCAAGAGCAGGATGGAGAACTTCAGCCACACAATCAAGTTCTTCCAAAGCCTGTGCTACCCGCAAAGCCGAGCGTTCGTGCTGTTTCAGCCGGACAGGCAAAGTTCTGAGACCTCTCAAAGCCTGATAGCAGTCTTCTGCTGGAGCAAACAGTTCCAGAGTTTCGCAAAAATTTCTAATAGTTTTCCAACTTTTTTTATTTGCTGAAACCGTTCCCAGCAAAATATCGGAATGCCCTGAAATATACTTGCTGGCTGAGTGGATTGAAACATCAACACCATTATCAAGAGCCTTGAAAAACAATGGTGTAGCCCATGTATTGTCCATAATCAGTGTTATTTCATAATCAGCGCAGACACTGGCAATGGCCGGAATATCCTGAATTTCGAAGGTATTTGAGCCGGGTGACTCCACAAACACAACCCGGGTATTATCCTTAATCCAGTTTTTTATTTCAGAACCGGTACTTGAAGGAAAATAATCAGTTTCAACTCCGAACCTGGAGAGCACGGTATTGCAGAAATTTCTGGTCGGTCCGTAAACATTGTCACATACAAGGATGTGATCCCCGGATTTCAAAAAAGCCAGAAGAGCCATATCAATGGCATTGATGCCGGACTGAAAAGCAATACATCCCTCAGCCCCTTCAAGAACACGCATAGATTCTTCAAAAGCCTTTTGAGCTGCCAGCCCCTCTGTGCCATAGGCAACTTTATCAAGCTCACCCTTATTGGCTTTCAGCATGTCGGAATAAGAATCAAAAAGGACAGTTGAAGCCCTATGAACAGGAGGATTTATTGTTTCTGTTGCCAGCAAGGCTTCCTTGCGGCCGGAATTGATCAGTGTTGTGGCTATATCATAATTCATTTTGCTCTCCATTCAATTTAACAGCTCAATCTTTAAAAATTTCCAATAAAAACAATTAGCATCAACCAAATTATATATACAGCGGGAAACCCAGCCTAAAATTACAATCCCTTTAAAAATTGCTAAAAAAGTCTGCTACTTGTATCTTCAACGCTAATCACATATACTACTCAATTAATTCAAAATGCAAAAGAACGACAGGTCAACATTATATGTCCACTTTCGGAAAAGCTGTTTCAATTTTAAACTATCTATCGCAAAACCATGAACCCTGCGGGGTTATGCAGATTTCACGCGCCCTTGGAATGCCAAAAGCTTCGGCTTCACGCCTTTTAAGCACGCTTGCTGAATATAATCTGGTGATAAAAGGTATGACAGGTCTCTACCAGATCGGTCCCGGAGCAGTGCTCTGGGCAACGGCATACAGATCACAGAAAGGGTTAAGCGAGTTCTGCCTGCCTTATCTTCACGAAATTGAGCAGAAAAGCGGTGAATCGGTCAATCTTTTTGCGCACGAAGACAAAAAATTATATTATCTTGAACGAATTCAATCACACAGACCTGTAGCAACACAATTTCAGCTGGGACAACAGCCACTTTTCCACTGCACCGGTGGGGGAAAAGCTGTGCTTATGTCTCTGCCGGAAGATGAACTGGAAGAACATCTTTCACATCCGCTTGAGCGCAAAACCCCCAGAAGCATAATCGACCCAGAAGAGCTGAGAACGCAGCTGGAAAAGTTCCGCAGGCAGGGTTACAGCGAAGAAGACGGGGAACACGAGGAAGGAATCCACTGTGTAGGAGTTCCGCTTCTGGACAGCACGGGCTATCCTGTCGGGGCTATCAGCATTGTTGCCGCAAGCTACAGGTTTGATGATAAAAAAGCTCTGGAATCCGGCAAACTGCTGGTTGCTGTAGGGCAGGAAATTTCTAAAAAATTATCCGGCTTGATCAGATAAAAATAAAAGCCCGCCATCAAAAATGACGGGCTGAATTAAATATCAGCTAATATTGCAGAACAGCTTTGCGCTAAAATTTATCAAGCTCTGCAGCTATCAGTTCCAGCGGAAAGTCAGCCATAATTTCAACCTCGCCTATTTTGCGGGGCACGATCATTACAATCTTTCCATCTTTAACTTTCTTATCCCGCTTCATCATCGCCATCACGGCATCAGTATCCACAGTAATACTGCCGACAGCAAGTCCGAGCCGGTCCATTACCCTGTTCTGAATTTCCAGATCATCATTAGAAAAGAGCCCTGCCGCGTTGGCAGCTGCACCAATGATTCTCATCCCCCAGGCCACACATTCTCCATGTGTCAGGCTGTATCCGGAGTTGGTTTCAATAGCGTGACCGACAGTATGGCCATAATTTAATATACGCCTTACCCCGCCTTCCTTTTCATCGCGGCGGACAACATCGGCTTTAATCTCGCAACAGCGGGAAACAATATGCTTCATGACCTCAGACTCAAGCTCATGCACCGCTTCAGCATTATCATCGAGATATAATGTAAATTCCCTGTCAGCAATAATACCGTGCTTGACGACTTCACCAAGACCGCTGGCGACCTCTTTTTTCTCAAGAGAATTCAAGGCTTCAATTCCGGCAAAAACAGCTTTGGGCTGATAAAACATTCCACAATAATTTTTACCGCCCGGAATGTTTACCGCGACTTTTCCGCCAACCGAGGAATCCACCTGAGAAAGCAGTGTTGTAGGCACCTGTACAAAATTAAGACCACGCATATAACTTCCGGCTACATAACCGGAGAGATCGCCTACAACGCCCCCGCCCAAAGCAACAACCACATCCTGACGGGTTATACCTGCTTCAAGCATTCCCTCAAGCAATGAAGAAAACATATTCAGGGATTTACTTTCTTCCCCGGCAGGAACAGTAAGCAGGAGCGGATCAAGTTGTTTCCCGGCCAGAATTTCAACCAGCTTTATACCGAAAAGTTCTGAAGTATTTTCATCACAGATAACTACAGGACGTTTACCGTACCGATGCTCGCAAAGATCGTTGACGAGCCTGTCCGAAACAGACTCGTCAACAGTAATATCATAGGAATTATCAAAGGAACCTTTCAGTTCCACTGAAACAGTTTTCATTATTCTTCACCAGCGATTATATCTTCCTGCTGACGCAGTGATTCTTCGTGGATGTACTGGAAAACACGCAGCATAAAATGAGCATCCATGCCACGCTTTTCAGCTTCCTCAACTCTTCTCTCTGCGGTCTTCTTCCACTGCGCAGGCTGAAGAAGAGCAAGACCGCGGCTTCTTTTAAGCTCACCGATATGCCGTGAGAGCTGCATTCTTTCATCAAGAAGATCAACAATCTGATCATCTATTTCGCCGAGTCTGATACGTTCCTTTTCAATGGAAAGGATAAAGTTTTCATCAGTTGCAGCAGGGTTGCGCGGTTTAAGATCAGCAATAACTTTTGCAAGATCATCAGGAGTGAACTGCTGTTTGCTGTCACTTAAAGCAACGTCAGGATTGATATGGGATTCAATCATCAGACCGTCAAAAAGCAGATCTAGAGCTTTCTGGGCCACAGCGGGGATAAGAGCACGCTTTCCGCACAAATGGCTGGGGTCACAGATTATAGGCATTCCTTCACAACGGCGGCGCAGCTCAATAAAAATTCTCCAGTTGGGAGCGTTGCGATATTCTGTTGCTCTGGCGGAAGAAAAACCGCGGTGAATAGCACCGAGTTTGGTTACTCCGGCTTTGTTCAAGCGTTCAAGAGCACCTATCCATAATTCAACATCGGGGTTGATAGGATTTTTTACCAGAACAGGAATATCAGAACCTTCAAGCGAATCTGCCAGAGCCTGCACAGCAAACGGGTTTACAGTAGTACGTGCGCCAACCCAGATAAGGTCGACATTATATTTAAGGCATAATTCCACATGCTCAGGATTTGCAGTTTCAACGGAAATAGGCATTCCGGTTACTTCACGGGCCTCAACAAGCCATTTAAGACCTTCTTCTCCCATACCTTCAAAGCAATTCGGGCGGGTACGGGGTTTCCAGATTCCGGCACGCAGCATATGTGCGCCGCTTTTTGCCACGCCTTTAGCTGTTTCCAAAACCTGTTCACGGCTCTCGGCACTGCATGGTCCGGCAATAATCAGCGGTCCGTCAAATTCAAATCCCCAGTCTTTAATTGGTGTTATATCGAGATCTACACTCATCGGTCCTCCCGGTATTTTAGTCATGATTAATTAAGTTCTCCAGACAAATAAAAGATTAACAGAATACATAAAAAACAGAAATGATCTCCCGGGAAATAACCAGAAGAAAATTAATATAAAGGTGAAGCCAGCATAACAGCTGTATGAGATGTGAGACAGGGGGGAAGATGAAGAAAAATAATATAGAGACAGAAAGAGGCGGTTAAGGACTGTTTTTTCTTAAACCGAATACTCAGTAGCAATAAACAGGTCTCAAAGCAAATGACAATTTAGCCAACAAGCCATAAAAAAGCGTAAGCACTTGTTATGGTATCCATTTAATCTTGAACACTGTCATTTTGTCCATAATTGACTTCTTAAAATGTGACATATCAGTTTCAATAAAATCATTTAGCCGCTTCAAGAGCTTTTTTGGCAGCAACCTTAAGCATCATTACATGCAGGCGGATACCTTTTTCATTGCTTTCAAGCAGATCGTCATTAAGATCTCTCAATTTATCAACAGCTTCAAGGCATGCGGTGATGACGACCTCGATAGGTTCTATCTCGTTCGTACGAACCATCTCAAGAACATTTTCAAGCTGATGGGCCAGCTCTTCAATTTTGCTTAATTTCAAAAGATTAGACCCGGCCTTTATAGAATGAGCGTCCCTGAATATGGAATTTATTATTCCAGAATCATACTCATCATCACTGTTTTCAAGCGAAATAAGGCCGGATTCAAGGCTGTCCAGCCTGTCTCCTGTCTCTTCCTGAAATATATCCAGCATTCTATCGCCGGTTGACATCCAGCACCACCCTCTTCTTGCTTCAAACTTTTAACAATCGAAATATCGTAAACTGATATATATTTAACCTTAAAGAAAATAATCTTCAATACGGGCTCAACCACTGCCCTATAACAAACAATACGTCAATGATACAATTAGAACCATTTTTCAGACAGTCAAAGGTTCTTCCCTTTTGTCCGTCAAAAATCTACACTGCGCCCCTCGCGGGATTTACAAGATTTTAACACCTGCGCCACGGAGAATACAATGGCTTTGATGAGTATAAATAATGTCAGCATGACTTTCGGCGGACCGTTACTTTTAGATAACGTATCATTCCAGATTGAAGAAGGACAGCGAATCTGCATTGTCGGGCGTAACGGAGAGGGTAAATCCACTCTGCTCAGGCTGTTAAGTGGAGATTTAACCCCTGACAGCGGAACAATTTCCACAGCAAGGGGCATCACTGTAGCCAGACTCTCTCAGAAGGTACCGGAAAAACTTGAAGGAACTATCTTTGAAGTTGTTGCCGGAGGACTCGGATCGCTGGGAGAAACAATCGCCGCCTACCACAGAACCAGCTTGGAAATGACCGATGATAAAAATCTCAGTAAGCTTGCCGAGATAGAAGAAGAATTACAAAATCAGGGCGGCTGGGAAGCTTTACGGCTGGTGGAAACCATAATTTCCAAGCTGAGCCTTACAACTACACCAAGATTTGAAACCCTTTCCGGCGGTTTGAAAAGACGCACGCTTCTGGCCCGCGCTCTGGCCGGAAACCCGGATGTCCTGCTGCTTGATGAACCGACCAACCATCTTGATATAGATTCAATTTCATGGCTTGAAGAATTTATTCTGCGTCATGTAAAAACGCTTGTATTCATAACCCATGACCGTATGTTTCTGCGGAAAGTGGCCACCAGAATAATTGAACTCGACCGTGGCAACCTTGCCGACTGGACCTGTGACTATGACACCTTCCTGAAGCATAAAGAAGAATTGCTTGCAGCAGAAGAAAAAACAAATTCTGAATTTGATAAAAAACTGGCCCGTGAGGAAGTCTGGATCAGACAGGGGATTAAAGCCCGCAGGACCAGAAACGAAGGCCGGGTCCGGGCATTGAAAAAAATGCGTGATGAACGCATGGCCCGCAGAGAAAAAACCGGAAAAGCAAAAATTGCAATTCAGGAAGCTCAAAAGTCAGGAAAGGTTGTGGCTGAGGCCATTGATATTTCTTTCGGATGGGATGGCAAAACCATATTCAAAGATTTCAGCACCCTCATTGTCCGCGGTGACAGAGTTGGAATCATCGGACCCAACGGAGCCGGAAAAACAACTCTTATTCAGGCTCTTCTTGGGGAAATTAAACCGCACAGCGGACAGATAAAACTTGGTACCAAGCTGGAAATTTCTTACTTTGACCAGCACCGTGAACAGCTTGATCCTGACAGTACTGTGCGTGACTGCATTGCAGACGGCAACGATACCGTAACCATAAACGGTGTTACCAAGCATGTTATAGGATACCTGAAAGATTTTCTGTTTTCAGCAGACAGGGCCAACAGCCCGGTCAGAGTACTTTCAGGTGGAGAAAGAAACCGTCTACTTCTTGCAAGGCTGTTTACAAGACCTTCAAACCTGCTGGTAATGGACGAACCCACAAACGATCTTGATGCAGAAACTCTGGAGCTGCTTGAAGACCGTATTATGGAGTATCCGGGAACAGTCATAATCGTCAGCCATGACAGAGCCTTTCTAAACAATGTGGTTTCAAGCACCATAGCCTTTGAAGGCAACGCAGTGGTCAACGAATATGTTGGCGGCTATGATGACTGGCTTAGACAAAGACCGGAGCCTGAGCAGGAAAAGAAAGATAAAACTCCTAAACCAAAGCCGACCAAAAAAGAAAAACGCCCTGAAAAGCTGAGCTACAAAGAGCAGCGTGAAAAAGAAGCCCTTTCAGAAGAAATTCATGAGCTTCCAATCAAAATTGAAAAACTTGAAAGCGGCATAGAAGAAATACACAATAATATGTCTCAGCCTGAGTTTTATAAGCAGGAAGCAGCTGAAATGGCCGACATCCAGAACCGACTCGAAGAAATGGAAAAAGAGCTGGAACAAGTTTACGAACGCTGGGAATATGTAGAAGCAAAACTGGAAGAATACGCCGCAAGGGAAAAATAAACTGAATAAAATCAGCTCAAAGATAGTCATGATCCGGAAGGTTTAACTTTTGAGAGTTATCCTTCCGGATTTTTTATATTCTTCAACTTATCTCAGCAGCAAGCTAGAATTCATTACTAATGATTTTTAGCGGAAATCCGCTCATGCAGCCTTCTTGCCTGAAGACAGAATGATTCCAGACGGGCTTCAATCAGTTGCGGGAAAGGATTCGCATCCGTCTCAATGGCAAGAAAAGGAAGCGGCATATCCTTTTCTAAAATATCCCCTGCTTTACCTTCCACGGCAGCAGTATTAATTTTTTCACTTAAAACAGCTTCAGCCACTCTTGAAGGCATGCAGCCGAAAGGACCGATAGCAATAACACCACATGCAGGTGATAAAATTTCGTGCAGAGCCGCACCTACAGTGAGCACAGCTTCACCAGTCAGGTATCTGGAAACATATTTTTCGCCAAGCCCGACAACTTTATTCACGTCCGGTGCGGGGTATTTTACAAGCCCACTCCTGGCAAGAATGGTTCGTACTTTCCTTTCAAAATATCCTTTAATACCCTGACGAATCATGGTCCCGAGACCGGCCCGTCCTTCAATTCCTTTACGGTTAAGCCAGTCTGTGTATTTCATCCATTCAAGAACAGGGGCAACGTGAACAATAAAACCCTGCCCGGAAAGCCTTTCCAGAAGTCCGTGGCGGGCCAGAGGATCGTGTCTTACATAAATCTCTCCTACGAGAGAAATAACCGGATACTCCTCAATGGGATGTTCCAGCTTCACCTTTTTAAATTGGGTGGCCGCAGATTCAAGCCGCTTTGAAAGCTCTCTCCAGCCATGCGGCACAGCTTCAAGCAAATCTGCCTTAATTTTTTCAAAAAGTTTCAGATCACCTTCCCTGTTGCCAGATGCGGTCATAATAACTGCGTGGATATCTTCCAGCACTGAACCTATAACAATTCCCTGCCACATACCCAGCATGACAGCAGAACTCAGTCCTCCATAACCATTAGTAGAGCTTGGAGAAAAAACCGCCAGATCAGCTATTTTTTTACGGATGATAAGATCATTCATAAAAACCGAATACTGCCCGAACCGGCACGGCCCCTTGGCACTGGGCATGAGAAACATTGAAATTTCACCTTCAGGCCGCTTTTCAAGGTATTTCAGCAAGGCCCCGGCCGTGAGCTGTAGAGGCATACATTCCTTGCAACTGGAATTGTTGCGTCCAAGCCTGAGCACACCTGCATCAGCATGCGGGAGAACTTTAAAACGGATATTATCCCTTGCCATGGATGCCGCAAGAAAATCCGTGCTGATTTCACCAAGGCTTGGAATCAGCATAGTCACTTTTTCATCGTTGACCGATCGCCACTTACCGCTGGAATCAACCATTCCCATTACAGAAACGGATTTTCCATTTAAAGAGACTGTTTCGCTCCTGCAATATGCAGCCTTAAAAACTTCAACTCCTCCGGGTGAATCGCTACGGTCCCCGGAATAGGCTGCTGCGATATCCAGAAAAGCTTCAATTCTGGTTTCAAGACCCGCATCCGCGACATGACTGTCCAGTTCAAGGGTAAGTGAAGGCTTGCGCCCCATAATATCCCTGAAATAACCGAGCAGAAAAGAATCAGGACCGCATGAAAAATTGGTAATGTAAGTTCCGAAAAGATTATCATTTTCTGAGCAGTATTTTGCAGCGTTCATAATAATTTCGCCCATTGCCCAGTACATATTGCGGCTATCAGGACATCCGCCTGATCCCGGAATCATATCACATGGAATTACATCTATGCCTCTGGTGGAAAATTTTGCAGGGATGGCCTTGTTGGCCCATGAAGAAAAAGCATTGTACGGTCTGCCGAAAAGGATAATTCCATTCCTTTCAGGATCACTTTCAATATCCAGCAGTACCCGGCGACCTTCAGCTTCTATATCTTTAAAAAATTCCTCCTGCACTTTAAGTGCTCCATCAAAAGCTGCTGCGGCAGCAGATTTGGAGAACACCATTTTCCGGGCAGTTTCAAGCATAGCCTTGCGAATATTCTCAATACCATCCTGCATATTAAGCACCGGGCTGAAAACTTTTTGTTTTTCAAGCTCCGGAAAAGCAGTCCGCAGATAATATGGCTCACCCTGCACCAGCACGCACGCACAGGAGCGGTCACCACTTTTAAGAGGGAGATGCCTGAAATGAGGAAGAAAAAAATAATCAGGATCAAGTTTGAGCAACGCCCCCATACCGCCGTGAGCAAGCTCGACAGGATGGCAGAAAGGAGCACCCTTTCTTTCCATACCTTCAGCATCGGGTGTTTCAGGAAGTATAACCCCGAGGCCGAGATTTCTGAAAAAGGCATTGAAAAGCGGAAACCATGAATTCATAAGAAGCGACCGATTCATGCCGACAACCCCGCTTCCCTGTTCTGCAGGATTATAATCCCGAAAAACCCTTTTTTCCCGCCATGTGACCAGATCAATACCTAATTTTTTTTGTTCTCCCGCAGCAATATTGTCATAACGGTTGCAAATGCCGCCGAAGGGCAGAACCCGGCCCTCAACCTTTATGCGGGAAATACGACATCTGCGGTCGCAGTTCATTCCACCGCCTTTGCAGATAAAAGGCTCCTTGTATTCAACATTGCGGACCGAGAGTTCATTCAGATCAAAACTTCCGCCGGGAATAAGACCAGCCCTGATTCTTTTTGAAGCTTCAAGGGCGACACCGAAAGCCCCCATAAGTCCGGGGTCCGGTGGCACAACAATTTTTCTGCCTGTCAAAGCAGCCATAGCTACAGGCACAGCCCTGTTATAGCAGACACCGCCCTGCATAAATATTTTACGTCCCAGCGGGCGGTTCCCCTTTACTCTGGCCGAATAATTCATGCAGATGGAATAGACCAGTCCGGCAACAATATCTGCTGCTGGCAATCCATCCTGACCTGCCAATTTTATATCAGAACCGATAAAAGCTGCACATTGGTCACTGAAATTGGGAGGGTTCTGACCTTTGAAAGCGGTATCAGCAATATCTTCAACATTAATGCCTAGAGTTTCGCGCGCGCTTTCTTCAAGAAAAGAGCCTGTTCCGGCACTGCATGCTTCATTCATGGCATAGTCGCAGGGAACAGAATTTTTAAGCCATGTATACTTGGCATCCTGACCGCCTATTTCAAAAATTGTATCCACTTCAGGATCAAAATAGACAGCCGCAGTAGCGTGGGCGATAATCTCATTTATTATTGCCGGGGTTCCGGCATGCAGTCCGGCAATAGCTCTGCCAGAGCCGGTAACTCCAAGAGCTGTGGCTTTAATACCACCTGGCAGCTGCTCAGCCAGATCTTTGTATACTTTACGGGCAGCTCCTACAGGATCACCATTGGTCCGCAGATAGCTGGAAGCCAGAATTTCATCGTCAGCTGATCTGACAACTACCCCTTTGGTAGTTGTTGAGCCGACATCAAGCCCGATAATTATTTCATCAGCAGCACGGTACTGACCACGAAGACCTTCATGAAATTCAACATACTGCAAATAATTTTCAAGCGATGAGTGGGAAGTAAAAGCTGAAGCTCCTTTCCTGATTAAACCAGCTACACCTGTAAATTCAACGGTTTCATGTTCGTGAGCCCACAAAGATGCTCCGAGAGCCTCCATCAGAGCGGCATTCTCAGGTATTACGATATTCGGTATTTTTCTCTCAAGTTCACGAACCATGAAAATATTTGCACTGCATCCTCCGATCAAAGCAACATTTTCACGCGGGAGTCTGGAAATTATCTCAAGGCATTTACCGGCCATCATCGTGGCAAGACCGGAAACTACAGCTTCAACCGGGACGCCCTTATTGAGGGCATGGGTACAGTCACTTTTGCAGAACACCGAGCAGCGACCGGAAACAGGGTAAGCCTCACAATCCATGTCCATGGAGGACATATCAGAAACTTCAAGCCCCATTCGGCCAAGCTGCTGCAAAAGGAACTCTCCGGTACCGGAAGCACATTTATTCCCGGTATGCACAGAAACGATACTTCCTTCTGAGTCTATCTGATAAGCCATGAAAGTTTCGCCGCCGGCACTGATAACTGTGCGGCAGCCGGACTGGGGAATTCCGCTGAAAACAAGGGCCGGTTCAAGGGCTTCAGGTTCTGAAATAGTAGAAATATTAAGCAGATGCCGAAACTTGCGGCCAGTTGCAGCGACTTTAAGCCCACTTAAATCCCCAAGATCAAGCAGCATTTCTTCCAGAGTGCCGCCCGGATCACCATCATGGGAACGCGACCTGCTAAACACAACCTCAATCTCACCGGAAATGTCTTTGGTGGTCATAATAAGGCCGATAGAAGACGCTCCGGCACAAATACCCAGAGTTTTTGATATACTGTTATTCAATTTTGTCCTTCAGACTCAATAGGCCACTTTATTTCAAAAATGCGATTCCATAATTTACCGGTAACATACAACTTTTTGTTTTCAGAATCCCAGGCAATACCATTTGCAACTTCAGCAGATTCTCCTGCAGCAGGTCGTAATGCGGATATATCAATCCAGAACTGTACCCGCCCTGACTCAGGGCTGATCGCGGCAATAAGATCTTTGCGCCAGATATTGGCAAGGATTAAACCATCCACATATTCAAGCTCATTCAACTCTTTGACAGCAGAACTTCCATCACGAACAGCAATTGTGTGAAGCTTAGCAAAAGATTCAGGATCACGAACAGTAAGGATATCCGAACCATTGCTCTGAATAAGATTTTTTCCGTCCCTGGTTAGCCCCCAGCCCTGCCCGGTATACTTTATCTTACGCAGCAGCTTGAAATCAAAAGAGGAAAAAATAAGACACGTTTTCTGAGTCCAGGTAAGCACAAAAATTTTATTGCCATATATACATGAGCCTTCACCAAAATATTTTTTTTCTATTTTACGGCTACGAATAGTTTTCCCGGTTTTAAGGCTGCTGCTCCTCAGTGAGGAGCTTCCATGCCTTCCGGTTGTTTCGTACAGCAATCCGTCATAAATAAACAAACCTTCGGTAAAAGCCCGGCTGTCATGCTTTATTTGTGACAATACCCGGCATTTATAACACGGAGCTGATAAAGTTTTCTCCGCTCCCTCCGAATCACTATTTACGGCATGGCTTTTTACCGCAAAAATGTGCATTATGGAGATTGTTAAAAAAATAGAAAAAAAAGCTTTGGTCAGTGATAGTTTCATCGTGGTTGGAATTTAGCCGATTTCTATCCGAAGTTCCAGAACTGATAAGCACCAATAAATACTGGTATAAAATGGGTCGGGGATAAGCAGGGGAATAAGGATGTCACAAGAATCCACCTATTTTACATACCAGCCTTCCACCCAAAAAAAGGCAGACGATAAGCTTCTTATAAAATCGGTTTTTTCAACCGAGGATTCAAGAGGCAGGAAAAGATATTTCCTCATTACCGAGCTTGGAAGCAACCGTTTTGAGATTCAGGAGATCAACAGAAAAAATCTCCCCGCCGGTCAACGTCAAATGATAGACCGCAGATCACTCACGGCAAATTACACCCTTGAAATGGATTTCTGGGAAAAAAAAGTCCGGCCGGCCATGAAGAAACTCAACTCATCACTGAGACGCGGTGAAGCTCACCGTTCCCACGGAGAACTTTACAGTGCTGAAATGGAATATCAGGATGCACTGAAACTTGATGAAGAGAACGTACGTGCGACCTTCGGGCTGGGGCAGATATATCTTGACCAGAATAATTCTGAAAAGGCCCGTGATGTTTTCAAAAAAATTCTGAATCTTGATTCTGCCTATTCAGTCGAGCACAAGCACATGTTCAATGATTTCGGAATTGCCATGCGCAAAAACGGCCTCTACCCCGAGGCACTTGAATATTATAACCGCGCAGTTGAACTGGATAGCGAGGATGAAAATCTTTATTTCAATATGGCCAGAACCTATTTCGAATCAGGTGACTGGGAAAACTGTATTAAATATCTCACCACATGTCTTAAGAAAAACAAAGGCGTTGAAGAGGCAAAAAAGTTCTGCCGCTTTATAATGGAAAAAAGCGAGACCGACGAAGAAATGCTCGAAGAATTCGGTTCAACCGAATTGGGAGCAAAATTGAGAAGCGATATTCTGTCCCTGTACAGGGATATGCAGCTTGCCGCCGGCATGGAGATTGGCGAAGCCATAGAAAGAACCCAGAAAATCCGTGACAGGCTTATGGATATTGAAGAACGGAAAAGAAAAGAAAAACAAATCAGCGAGAATCTATACAAGCTTGATAGTCATAAATAAAAACCAGCCGGAGTATAAACTGACGGCTGGTTTTTATTACTTGAAATTTTATTTAATATTTCAGTCAGACGCATCTGGAAGGCGCATTACGCTTTCCCGGCTGCCCATTATAACCAGCACGTCATCTTCTTCCAGCAGTTCAGAGGCATTAGGAACAAAACTGAATTTTTCTTCCCCGGCTTTGCGAATTGCGATGACCTGCACCTGATAATTATTAGTGAGGTTTAATTCTGCAAGGTTTTTGCCTTTCCATTCTCCAAC
This sequence comes from Maridesulfovibrio bastinii DSM 16055, assembly GCF_000429985.1. Taxonomy (NCBI): domain Bacteria; kingdom Pseudomonadati; phylum Thermodesulfobacteriota; class Desulfovibrionia; order Desulfovibrionales; family Desulfovibrionaceae; genus Maridesulfovibrio; species Maridesulfovibrio bastinii. The sequence continues at coordinate 20,289 of NZ_AUCX01000005.1, read as the reverse complement.
CCTGCGCTCCCGGATTATTACATCGTCTCCCATGGAAAGATATTCAAGCATTCCCGGCATTGCCAGACGATGGGCCAGCTGTTTTGCTACAAACTGTTCAGGGAAAACAACAAAATCAACTCCCAGACGTTTAAGAACTTTCTGGTGCTGTTCACTTATGGCCTTGACCCATATTTTATCAACGCCCATCTCCTGCAGATTCAAAACAACAAGAATACTTGCATCCATTGAATCACCGGTTGAAACAACAACGTAATTCAAATCCTGAAAACTAAGCTGTTCAAGAGCCTTTGAATCCGTGCCATCAGCCTGATAAACCTGAGAAATGTAAGGTTTTGCCGCCTTAACGCGCATTTCACTGTTATCAACACCAACAACAGAAATTCCAAGCTCGCCCAGAGTTATGGCAAGAGATAAACCGAATTTACCAAGACCTATAATACCGACTTCAACTTTCTTACTCATAATAAATCCTTAAAAGGCCGTACTGAAAAAATCAACCAAGAGGAAGATCATCCTGAGGCAGACGGAAACGAGGTTCACTCTGCCAGCTGTTTATAGCACTCAACAACCAGACTGGACCAAGCCGGCCGACAAACATCAGTAGAATAATTATTATTTTACCTGCTCCGCTCAATGTCGGAGTTACCCCGGTTGAAAGCCCCACGGTGGCAAATGCCGAGACAGTCTCGAACAAAAGCTCTATAAAATGGCCTCTGGCCTGAGGGTGAGGTAGTCCATGACCTTCAGTAATACTGAGCAGTATAACCGAGCCGCCCATGATGAGGACGCCGAACACCAGAAGAGTCAAGGCCTTGTTTATGCTGTCTTCAGTCATGGCATACCAGCCGACTCTGGTCTGTGATCTGCCGCGCAGACGGGCGACAATAAAGCCTATCCAGACTCTGAGAGTTGTAGTTTTCAAACCACCGGCACAAGACCCCGGAGAGCCTCCGATAACCATGAGAGAAATCATAAAGATAAGCGAGACATTGGTCATTGAAGAAATATCAACTGTATTGAATCCGGCTGTTCTGCAGGTTACAGACTGAAAAAATGAAGATAGTCCCATTTGTAAAAAGTCGTTCCAGTTTTCATCACCGACTTTCTCAGCAAACAGCAGAACCAATGTCCCAAAAAAGATAAGATAAAATGTGGTTTCAAGAACAATTTTAGTATGCCATGTAAAAAAATGGGCCTGCACAGGGCGTTTCTTTTTCAGAACCAGCATACGAATCTTTCTTGCACATTCAGCAAGAACATAAAATCCAAGTCCGCCCATAATTATCAGCACAGCAAAAACTATATTGACCCCAAGATTTCCCTGCCATCTTGTAAGGCTGTCAGGATATAGGGAAAAGCCGGCATTACAGAATGCGGAAACAGAATGGAAAAATGCGGAATAAAAGTTGAACCCCACAGGATCAAGACTGTTGAGCAGCACAGCCCCGACAATTTCAATAGAAAAAACCGCTATAATAACCCCGACAATAAAATTGGCCAGATTAAAAGAGGGATCATGCAGCAGGGTCTGGCTGACTGAAAGCCTGTCGGAAGCCGAAACCTTATGACGCAAAAGGTACATTACCAGCGAGGCATAAGTCATTATGCCAAGCCCGCCGAGCTGAATAAGGGCGAGAATGACATCCTGCCCTGCCCGGCTGTAAAAACTGCCTGTATCAACCACAGCCAGCCCGGTGACACAGACGGCTGAGGTAGCGGTAAACAATGCATTGATAAATGAAAGATCCTTTCCGGGATGGCAGACATCAAGCATTAAAGCTGAAGACCCTGCCAGTATTGTGAGCCCGAAAGCATAAACCGGCAGCCAGAAAGGTGAAGAAAACTTTTTTTGCATATCGCTTAATACTCCCGCGCTTCGTGCTTTGCAAGAAGGCCTTGTGTACCCTGAAATAACAGCATTTTTTACGCCACTACGGTACCTTCACGCGAAACCGGACAACAACAGCGTCAGGTCGGGAGGCTTTTTGCCTCATTATCTGCCAATTTGCAAGGCTTATAACAAGGCTTAAATCCGCATGTTTTTTCCGTAATTTTATACACTAAAAAATAGGTTATTCATTTTTTTCAGTATATTTAATCTTGTGTTAAGAAAATTCTTAATCTTTTAATGTTGAACACAGTCAATCTTGATGATAGGAGCTTTTGCACCAGTTCAATCTCCTAAAAAAGGATTTAATAATATGAGTGAAACAACTAAAAGATCTACCGGGCAGCATCAGGTGAAGAGAGATTCTTTTACCTCCAGTCTGGGTATGATGGCAGCTACACTGGGTTCGGCAGTCGGGCTTGGAAACATCTGGAAATTCCCGTCCATGACCGGAACCAACGGTGGAGCTACTTTTCTTTTTGTATATCTGGCCTGCACTATAGTCGTCGGACTTCCGGTTATGATCTCGGAGATCATGCTGGGCCGCACAGTAAAGGCCAATGCAATAACAACCTTCAACAAACTCTCTCCCAAAAAGCAGCCGTGGGGGCTTGTGGGAGTAGCCGGAGTAGTAGCGGCGTTCCTCATACTGTGTTTCTATACGGAAGTAGCAGGATGGGTCTTTGCCTACATATTTAAAGGAATTTCAGGCAGTATCCTCACAACCGATCCTAAAGTCGCATCGGATATGTTTGGCCAGCTGATATCAAATCCGCTCATGTCGCTGGTATGGCAGTGGATAGTTCTCGTCCTGATCAGCTTTATTGTAACTTTCGGAGTTTCAAAAGGTATTGAAAAAGTTACCACCAAACTTATGCCGATACTCTTCTGTCTGCTCGTAATAGTCGGAATACGCAGCATGACACTTCCCGGTGCTTCGGAAGGATTGAAATTTCTTTTCGCACCTGATTTTTCCAAAATATCAGGAACCGTTATCCTCATGGCTATGGGGCTGGCTTTCTTCAAACTTTCCATAGGCATGGGAACAATGATGACCTACGGTTCATACTGCCGTGATGATCAGAATGTGCCTATGACAGCAACAAAGGTTATGCTCGCAGACCTGATGGTTTCACTTCTTGCAGGTATTGCGATCTTCCCGGCTGTCTTTGCCTACGGTTTTGATGTAACTGCCGGACCTTCCCTTTTATTCGTAACGATTCCGGCAGTATTCGCATCCATGCCTTTCGGATACCTCTTTGCCATAATATTCTTTGTGCTTGCAGCAATTGCTTCAACCGGAGCGATGCTTTCACTTTTTGAAGTTCCGGTAGCCTACCTTTCGGAAACAAAACAAATGTCCAGAAAAGGTGCGGTAATAACCACAGCACTTGGAATTGTAATTCTCGGAGCACCTGCCGCTCTTTCACACAGCCTTACTGCAGATGTTACCATCTTCGGTAAAACTTTCTTTGATCTTTTCGATTTCCTCTCATCCAACATATTCATGCCCGCAGGAGGACTTTGTATATGTATCTTTACAGGATGGGTATTCGGAAAAGACAGAATCAGAGAACAGCTCAGCAACATTGGCAAACTCAATAACGGTGGCATAATCAGCCTGTTCACAGTGCTGGTTAAATATGTCAGCCCTATTCTGGTTGCCCTTGTTCTGCTTAATATGCTTAATGTCTTTTAAGACCTCATCAAAATGATCCATATAAAAAGACCCTGCTTTTATGAAGCAGGGTCTTTTTTATATAAAATCAATCATTTTCCTTAAAATCTTCACGGACCTTGTTTAAGCCATCTTTATAACTTTCAGCATCACCGTATTCAAAAAACTTCCTGTAACGGCTGTGAACTGACTTTACCGGGCGGGCATGCCGTATAGGACACCAATACTGTTCTGTGCGCCCGGCAACCTCACGCACGAACGCTATGAGTCCGTTAAAATAACCGCAATAACAACAGTTTAATTTTTCTATCAAATTCAAATATTTTAAAGAATGCCGATCAAGAACCACATAATCACTGCGTTTGACTTTAGGAATACCATAAACCGGAAAGCAGACTGCCTGATAGATGCAGACGCCCAGATCAAGTATAAATGCCGGAATGAGAGGCAGCCAGATGAATGGAATTGTGAGGATAACCCATACACCGGAATCATAAACATACTCTGACCATTTAGCGGCCAGTTCACGGTGCTGAGCTTTTATTTCCTTACTGAACCTGACTTTCTTTTTATTAACCGTGTACCGAAAGCGATCTTGAATAATCAGTAATTCTGACCTCAACTCTGATTCAAGATCTTCAATCTTTTCAAGAAGCTCGTCAATTCTGTTCATGTCTCTCCTTAGGGTGAATTTAGTATTACAGGACGCATTATCTAATATTATTCTGTCATCCTACTCAAGCATAAACACAGTACTCAGACGATTTTACAAATATTCTGTAAAAATGCCCCTCGGACTGCTCGCATTTTTCCGCTTCAATTAATTTGTATGTTGAACTTTATTACTCATTAAAAACAAAAAACCGGAACCACTTTAACAGTGATTCCGGTCAGATTGTGTTCTGATTATGCTTTCAATCTTCGGCCCCAGAGAAACAGAGCCAGACCGATGAGTATCATTGGCAGACACAGCAACTGCCCCATAGTCAGCCAGCCGAAAGCGATAAAACCGAGCTGGGGGTCCGGCTGCCGGAAAAATTCAACGAAAGCCCTGAAACAACCATAGCCGATCAGGAAAAGACCGGTGGTTGTTCCTCTTGCGCGCGGTTTGGACGACCAGACCCACAAAATAATAAAAAGGAGGAGTCCTTCAAGCGCACCTTCATATAATTGTGAAGGATGGCGGGGGATCATTCCGGCACGGACACTGGGAAAGACCATTCCCCACGGCATATCAGTCGGTCTGCCCCAAAGCTCGCCGTTGATGAAATTACCTATTCTTCCGCATAGAAGACCCAGAGGAGCCAGCGGAGTAAGAAAATCACCTACATCAAGAGTTGTTCTGCCTGTGGATTTTGCAAATCTCCAGGCCACAATAGCCACACCGACAGCTCCGCCATGAAAGGACATCCCACCTTTCCATATGGCAACAATATCAAGTGGATGCGCCATAAAATACCATGGTTCATAAACCACCACATATCCTATTCTGGCTCCCAGAACCAATCCGACCACAAGCCATGTGATAAGATCGTCGACCTGACGCAGAGTCCAGCTGTTGGTTGGTTTTGCAGCTCTATATCTTCCAAGAAGCCATGCAATGGTAAAACCGACCATATACATCAGACCATACCAGTTGGCCTTGAGAGGTCCTATTTGAAAAGCTATGGGATCAAATCTGGGCAGTACTATCATTTTTAATTCTCCGGCTGCACACAGCTCAAAGATTCAAGTTTACTACGGTACACTTTGTTTCCGGCATTTTTTAAGTTATAGTGCCTAAAAATAAAGGAACAGTTCACAAATGAGCACACCGCAGGAAGAGCAGAAAGATTTCGACATATTGGAGATGCCCGCAGAGGGACTCGCCGCATACTGGCTTTCAATCAAAAAACTGATTGATGTCAAGCGCAGTAAGAAAATACTGGAAGAAGAAATCCGCTATACCCGCGAACCGTTTATCAAACACATGCTGGAGACAGCTTTTTCCGGACTTGATGAAGAATCCGTAAGACGCCTTGCACTTGCGAAGGAGCAAACTATCACAATTGATTATGAACGCAAACTGGCAGCTATGAGCATAGCTGTGTTAGCTGTTTCATCAAAAGAAAACCCCCGTGTTTCATTTGTGCGCATGGCATCACATTTTCCCTTTTCGCCGATAACGGAAAAAAAGGCTTTCAGTCTGGCTCACGGCATTTCTGACGGCCTGAAAAGCCAAGACTCCAATCAGGAAGTCCTGCTGGAGATTGATCATAAACTTCAAAATGACCGGCTTCTTGTCAAATTACTTTTTCATGTCATTACAGCGCGCAGAGAAGGCAAACAGACTCTTGAAAAATTTCTGCCATATATAAAGACACCTTACTATCTGAATGGATTGACACAAGCCATTGATGGCTTTGAGCATAGGGTCTTAAAATTGAATATGGCGGCTCAGACAAAAGAGATTCTGCTTGAGACGAAGAGGAAAATGGAGATGGCTGCTGAAATGTGTATAGGTATAAGAAACAAACTCAGCTACGAAGATATTTTTAAGATAGCAAAAGCCTACATGCCTTAGGAACGGTTTTTAAACTTTTCAGCAGCAGTTACGAAATTTTCTGCCCATTGCGGGTTACCAAGTGCATGGATATGGTTATATCCGGCGTAGACATTGTCTTTTACAATTCCATCTCTTCCTAAGAAAGTACCCTTACCCCGCTTAAGGGATAAAGCGTATGAAAAATCAGTTTCCTGCTCATTTACGCACAGCGAATAATGAAATTCATGTCCGCATATCTCCGTGCCGGTTTTGAAAAAAAGATTATCAGCCTCGACAACGCCACAGGTGTATCCAAGACCCTGCGGTTTGAGGCAGAGCTTTGTACTGATGGGCAGGACACCTGACATGGGGTAAGACTGCCCCTTATATTCCACACTTTCACCGAGATACATAAATCCGCCGCACTCAGCAAAAACAGGCAGTCCCGAATCGGCAAGAGACTTCACCCTTTTACGGGCTGCAACATTTGCTGAAAGCTTATCAGCCATTGTTTCTGGAAATCCACCACCAAGATACAGTCCGTGAAGTTCCGGCCAATCTTCATCACTCAGGAGTGAAAGTTCCCTGACCTCAGCTCCGGCATGTTCCAGAGCTTCCAGATTTTCATCATAGTAAAACCAGAAAGCCTCATCGCGAACCACACCTATGACCGGACGCTCATTCCCGCAAACACAATTCTCAGGCCAAAGTTGAAGTTCCGGGACCTCAAGACTGCCTGCCGAACCAGCTATTTCTGTAAGCCGGTCAAGATCAATACACTCTTCAGCCATCCTTCCAAGCGTTTCCAGCGAAGAATCCTGTCTGGCGTATTCAGTATTTGAGACAAGCCCCATGTGTCTTTCGGGAATAGGATTTTTCGAAAGCTTGGGCAGCATACCGAGCACAGGAACATCCGTATATTCTTCTATGCTCCGTCTTAAAATTGAGCGGTGCCTTTCTCCGGCAGTCCTGTTCAATATTACCCCGGCAAGATTGAAACCACTCTCAAAATTTCTGCAACCGGAAACAATCGCGGCTACGGTTCTGGTCATTTTAGTGCAGTCAATGGCAAGAATAACCGGTGCAGCGATAATGCGCGCAAGCTCGGCTGTGGAACAGGAACCTTCAACATCTTTGCCGTCAAAAAGGCCTCTGTTACCTTCTATAACTGAGATATCGAAATTTTTACCTTTTTCGTACATCAGCAGAGGCAGCTTTTCAGCGGGCATCAGGTGTGGATCAAGGTTGGAAGCAGATTCTCCGGCGGCAAGCCCAAGCCAGCGGGCATCAATATAGTCAGGTCCCTTTTTAAAGGGCTTAACAGCCAGACCTTTATTGCGCAAAGCCCTGCAGATACCGAGGGTGACAATTGTCTTACCGGTTCCGCCGCTCAATCCGGCAAGTACTATGCGGGGAAAATTCATATTCTGCCTGATTCTGATTTATTATACTGAAAGATGTAGACCATATACCGAGTTACCAGAGTTTTCATACCGATCCTAAAAATTTAATCTGATTCTGATAGAAAACAACTCTTAACCGAACCGCGTTAAGTAATTTTAGTCCCTGTAGAAAAACGAATGTCCAGCAAAGACTAACGCCGCCCCAGCAAGTGGGGAAACGTCAGACAATGCCGGACACAAAAATGCCCTGCCCTAATCAAAAGGGACAAGGCATTCAAGACGTGAGTCAAAAGACTATTCGCCTTCGGCTCCAGCCTGCTTACCAGCACCGGCAAGACCATACATAGTGGTACTTCCGCTTGACCAGTAAACAACTTTTTCTTCCTTAACCAGAGCGGTCAGGACTTTCTTGACTTCACGGCCTTTTGAATCCGGGAAAAGTTTGGTGAAGTCATTGAAATAGAATTTACTTTTGGAGCCAGATTTTGATTCCAAAAAGTCAATAATGGTTTTCTTTGCAGATTCCATTTCGATAGGCATATTTGTAACCCCTTTGCTTTAAAAACAGGGTGCGGCTTAATGCCGCACCCCATATAATTCTCAATTCTTAGAATTTGAACTGAGTTGACTGACGCCAAGTGTAGTAAGCGGGATCACGGAAATCGTCGATCAGGTGCTTAGTGAACTTGATGCCGGTCTTTTCAAAGAAGCGTTCCCAACCGATACGTTCAGCCCAGTCACCCAGACGTTCGTATTTGTTGGCTTCTTTGGAGTAAACATCCACAATAGTGCGGATAGTTTTAGTCAGTGTAGGCCAGCGAGGAGGTTCGTTGGGGATGTAGGCAACTACAACCTTGGAGAACTTAGGCTGGCTGATACGGTTGGATATTTTACCACCAACCATCAGAGCGATACCGTCACCTTCGCTGTCGGACAGGGGAAGTGAAGGACACATTGTGTAGCAGTTACCGCAGAACATGCAACGCTCTTCTTTAATTGCAACAGTCTTGTAAGTGGTTCCGTCAACTTCAACTTTAGAAGGACGTACAGCACCGGTAGGACAAGCAGCAACAGCAAGAGGAATCTCGCAGAGGTTGTCGAGGTGTTCGTGGTCGATAAGGGGTGGTTTACGGTGAATACCAACTACTGCGATATCGGAGCAGTGACATGCACCACACATGTTCAGGCAGCAAGCAACAGCGATGCGTACGGGAGCAGGCATGTTGTGGCCGGTGAACTCGTCGAACAGTTCGTCCATGATAACCTTAACGGTACCGGAAGCATCTGTTGCGGGAGTGTGGCAGTGAACCCAACCCTGAGTGTGAACAATGTTGGAAACACCGGCACCAGTTCCGCCGATGGGGAACTTGTAGCTGCCGCCGTTGAACTTGCGGGAAAGAAGATCAGCTTTAAGAGCGTCAACTTTATCCTTGGAGTCAACCATGAACTCAACGTTGTTACGAGTGGTGAAGCGGAGGTATCCATCGCAATGTTTATCAGCGATGTCACACATTTCCTTGATATGAACAACACTCATGAGACGAGCGGTACCACAACGAACGGAGTAAACTTCGTCGCCGGATTCAGCTACGTGTACAAGGATGCCGGGTTCAAGGATTTCGTGGTATTTCCACGCACCAAAGTTTTTCTTAATAACCGGAGGAAGGAACTCGTCAAATTTACGAGGTCCAATGTCCGAATTCCGGTTTTCCATCGGTTTATCTGGATTGTAGCCAGAAGAAACGAACGCCATGTCTTTCCTCCCGTGTTATCTCTGGTGTCTTTTTCTGTATTCGTTAATGTCACGATCCCAGGAGCCTTCAACCTCATCTGCTTTCCAGAAGATGTAGGGGTTGTGTCTTGGTTCCTGAACGTGTCTTGCATCAGCTTCGATTCCGGTGACTTCGAGAAGTTTCTGGAAGCCCATGCGACGCATGGTTTCACCCAGACGCTCACGGTTCTTACCTTCTTCCATCCACCAATCCCAGATATTCTCAATGAGTTCCTTAAGTTCATCAAAAGGTTCTTCAACTTTGATGAAAGGAACGAGAAGGGAGCTGAGCTGAGGACCATCAAGGATAGGAGCCTTAGCACCGCAGAGGATGGATGCACCACGATCGTTACCGATCATCAGTGCGCGAGGCATTGTGTTGATGCAGTGCATGCAATGCATACATTCTTTGTCATTGATTGAGAGCTTGCCGTCTTCGTACTTGATGCACTTGCCGGGGCAGAGATCAACAACTTCTTTCTGGATATCAAACTTACCCCAGTCACGACCGGAGTGAGCGCCGGCGTTAGGAGCAAATTCACCGCCGACGTAAGCTGCAACAGCTTCCTGGTCGATGCGGATTTCGTCACGCCAGATACCTACAACAGAGAAGTCTGAACGTGCCATAGCAGCAACACAGCCGTTAGGACAACCATCAAACTTGAATTTGAATTTGTAGGGGAAAGCGGGACGGTGAAGTTCATCCTGATATTCCATTGTCAGGTCGTAACAAGCGGCCTGAGTGTCGTAACAAGCATATTCACAACGTGATTTACCAAGGCAGCTGGCAGGTGTACGCAGGTTGGAACCTGAACCACCGAGGTCAACTTCAACATCGTGAGTCAGTTCGTAGAAAATTTCTTCGAGCTGCGGTGTTGTGGTACCAAGGAAAACGATGTCACCGGTTGAACCATGCATGTTGGTCAGACCGGAACCACGCATTTCCCAGATTTTCATGATGTTGCGCAGAAATTCTGTTGTGTAGTATTTACCGTTAGGCTGAGCAACACGCACGGTGTGGAAATGAGCAACACCGGGGAACTGTTCAGGCTGGTCGCAATAACGACCGATAACACCACCACCATAACCGAAAACACCAACGATTCCGCCGTGCTTCCAGTGAGTTTCACCATCGGAATAGGACAACTCGAGAACACCAAGAAGGTCGTCGCAGACTTCCTCGGGGATCTGAAGTTCAATGCCTTCCTCGTTTTTGGCTCTAACTTCAGCTTGCTGTTTGATATCAGCTACAAAGCTCGGCCAGGGGCCGCTTTCAAGCTGGTCCAACAAGGGAGTTTCATGTTTCGCCATTCCCTTAAACCTCCATAAAGTTTAATTGATATACCTACCAATACAAAAGGGCATCCGGTCTATGAGTCACAATTTAGACTCAGCCCGGCTGCTTTCCTCTCTTGGGTTGAGAAGCCCTTGTTAAGCTGACAAGGGAGTGCAAGATAACCATAAGTGAAAAAGAACTCAACCTATCAGGTGAAATAGTGAACTTATAAGCTCTTTGTCAACACGTTATAATTTATATAGCATGCTGATATAATCCGCACTTGCCAAGCATGGCTTTCTCAGAGTATCTACACCTCCCTGCGCTAGATGCGCGAGTGGTAGCTACTACCTACAAAATATTTTTATATCCATCAACCTAAACTTGAAAAACCAATGCGATCATTATGAAAAAATGTAGACAATGCGGAACATGCTGCCGCAAAGGCGGACCGGCTCTTCATGTTCAGGACCTTGAACTGCTGAAAAACAAGGACGGAATTGACCTGACTGATCTTGTGACCCTCAGAAAAGGAGAAATGGTTTATGATCAGCCTGTTGGCGCGGTTATACCACTTGAGCAGGAAATCATAAAGATCAAGGGAACCGATGGAGAATGGATATGTTCTTTTTTCACTCCGGAAGGTAACACCTGCGGCATTTACAACAAAAGACCTCTGGAATGCCAGCTCCTGTTCTGCGAGGACCCCGAGCCTCTGCTTGAAGTCTACAGTGTTGACAGGCTGACAAGGACGGATATTCTCCCTCAGGGACATCCGCTCGTGGAACTGATTGCCGAGCACGACAAGAAATGTCCTATGGACAGGGTTGCTGAAATATGTTCGGAAATTGTCAATGCTGAAGGCGAAGAGCAGAAAAATCAGAAAAATCTGCACCATGAACTTCTTGAAATGGTAAGCTATGATCTGAGCATACGTGATCTTGTTGTTGAAAAAGCCGGCATTCCCAAAAACTCGCTGGACTTTTTCTTCGGCAGATCGCTGCTGAGAATCATTCCGTCATTCGGCATATCCGCAATTCCTACGGTAAAAGGATATACACTCAGAGTTAATAAAAGGAGCTGATTCCTATGAAAGATGAACTGGGACTCTACTACTACCCATCCTTACAGACTAGAGATACCCGCATGTATGTGCGTGAAAACAACGGAGTTATTGAATTCAGACTCTGGAGCCGTGAAAATCCTGCAATCTGGAAAGGCCACGAATGGCTTCCTTATGATGTGGTTGAAAAGGCCTCAGAAATGTACAAAGAAAAAGGTTCTGACAGAAATCCGCTGGCTCTTTACGACCTTAATGTGGCTAAACAGCTTTTGAAGGAAGACAGAACTTTTCACTAATCAAAAAATAGTCGAAAAATCCTGGAATCCTTATACAGCAATGCCCGGCATGAGATCATGCCGGGCATTGCTGTATAAATTTATAATCGGATATAAAATATTTTATACAGATTTGACCTTTATACCGTGCGCTTTCAAGGTCGCGGCAAAAATACCTTCGCCCGGAATTTTCTTTCCGCTGAATGTGCCGTCATAAATCTGTTCACATCCGCATGAAGGTGATCCACCTTTAAGCAACGCCTCATCTGCTCCGCACATCTCAGCTATCTTCAGAGCTTCTTCAGCCCCGCGAATGAAATTTTCCGTAACATCAATCCCGTTTGCGGTGATGACTCTTCCATCCTTCAGCTCACAGCATGGGCGAGGTGTGGGCAACCCGCCAAGCTGCTCAGGGCAGACCGGCACAGCATTTCCTGATTTTACAAGTTCCACTACTTTTTCATCAACAGCCCCGCGGGCATCATACCGGCAGCTTATTCCAGCAAGACAGGCACTTACAACTTTCACGACGACTCTCCTTCCGAACTGTTACTATGCAAAATATTCAAAAAAATATTCAGCGCAATATTCTCATCCGGAACTATTAATTTAGTAACGGATAGCTTTGCAATCAGTATTTAAAATCCATTACAGAACATTTTAAATAATTGCCGGGAGCCTAATCAGCAGTTTTTTCAGCTTCAACAACTCTACGGAAACGGTTAGCCAGACATACTCCTGAAATATTATGCCACAGGCTGAACACGGCCCCGGGCAGAGCACTGGCAGCAGTAAAATATTTACTTGCCAGCGCAACTCCTAAACCGGAGTTCTGCATCCCCACTTCAATAGCCAGAGTAATGCTGTCCTTGTGGGAAAGGCGGGCAAGCCTTGCAGCTCCATACCCCAGAGCCAGACCACCAAGGTTGTGGAGAGCCACGGCTATAAACACAAGAACCGGGAAAGTTGAAAGCATATCATGGTTAAGTCCCATGATGCAGGCGATGAGCATTGAAATTACAATTATCGAAATAGATGGAAAGACATAAACAACGGAATCAATATGTCTGCGCAGAATCCTGCGGATAACCAGTCCGTCAACCAGCGGAAAAACGACTATCCAGAAAACAGATTCAACCATGGGCAGAAAAGCAATTTCAACACGCTGATTCAGCACCAGATAGATAACCGCCGGGGTAAGAATCGGGGCCAGACATGTTGAAACGAGAGTTATGGTAACTGACAGGGCGACATTAGCTTTTGCAATATGGGAGATAACATTGGAAGCAGTTCCGCCCGGACATGATCCCACAACCACCATACCTATCACAGCATCAGGAGGAAGGGACAGCAATGACGATAATCCCACAGCAAGCAGCGGCATTATTGTATATTGCAGCAAAACTCCAAGCCCGACAGTCCGCCAGCTTTTAAAAGCAGCCAGAAAGTCCCCCACTTCAAGGGTCAGGCCCATACCGAACATGATAATACCGAGGCATAATGCAATGTGAGGTTTGATCCAGATAAAAAGCGGCGGATGGATGTACGCTGCAACACTTAAAACTATTGCTATGAGAAGAAAATGTTTTTCAATTTTACTGCATATCAGGCCGGTCATTCTCGGCCTCCTTTTTCTTGATTTTATACAACGCCGAAGCGGTTGAAGGCTGTCCCCTATTGTATTTTTACGAAGCGGGCAAGTTTCAGATTTGAGCCACGATTTATATTCGTAACATTATCTTTTATAAAATCAGCTAAATATAATGACTGGAGATAAAAAATGGACGGCACCAATATTTTATATACCCTAGGAAACAATAAAAAACTCTGAATTATCTGCTTCCGGTATAAAAAAATTATGGAGATAACTGCTTGCAGCAGGAGCAGCCTAAGGTCTCGGATTTTTTGGAAACTATATCAGGGGAGGTTAAGCGGGAGGGATATATAAAAAATACTTCCTTTATCAATTTGACTCTCAAACCATATTTTGCCGTCCATCAGATTTACCAGCCCGGCAGCAATGGCCAGCCCCAGCCCTGTTCCGCCGAACTCTCTTGAAGTGGAGTTATCAGCCTGAGTAAAACTGTCAAAGATAAGCCCGCGTTTGTCTTCAGGGATTCCAATTCCAGTGTCTTTGACTATAAACAGCAGCCGGATCCAACGCTTATATATATTTTCGACTTCAAGGCGGACACAGACTTCCCCGCGCGAAGTAAATTTGACCGCATTGCTGATAACATTTTCCAGAATTTTTCCAACCCGCTCTTTGTCTCCCAATACACTGCGGGGGGTATCAGCCGAAAAACTGAAATCTAGTTCTATTTCCTTGGAATTTGCAGGTGGTTCTATTTTTTTACAAATATTTCCTGCAAGTTTTACAGGATCAAATTCTCTTGAAGCAAGCTCAACCTGAGAAGTTTCCAGACTTACCATTCCAAGAATATCATCAATTATTTTAAGGAGATTTTCACTGGATGCAACGATATTACCCACAAAATATTTCTGATCAAAATTCAGATCACTTTCCCGCAGCAGTTCTGTCATTCCCATAATGGAATTCATGGGAGTCCGTACTTCATGGCTCATCATAGCCATAAAGCGGCTTTTAAACCTGCTTGCCTGCTCCGCTGAATCTCTGGCCTTGAGTAGCTGCCTGTTAACTCCGGAAAGTTCTTCCAATGTTGCTTTCAGATGAGCCTGAACCCTGGAACGTTCAACAATTTCATCGCGCAGTTGAATATTTGAAAGCTCAAGATCCCTTGTTCTTTCTTCAACCTTGTCTTCAAGTTCATTATAAAATTTTCTCATTCTCCGGCTTGCAAAGCCGACAGCTCTTTGCAGATCACCGATTTCATCATGTCTTTTTGAATCGGGAATCTCGGTAAATTTTTTTCTCCCTATATCTGCGGCGATACGGGCAAGATCAACGACCGGGGAAACAAAAAATCTATCCAGAAAAAATCTTATAATTATTCCCACAACGACCAGAACAAATAAAATCAGAATACAGACTTCATAGAATGCAACCCTTGTTCTGGCAAAGACCCCCTCCATTTTGACGCCAAGCAGAACTGTTCCGAGGATATATCCATCCCTGATAATCTTTTTTTCAAATTTTTTAACAGGGTCTCCGCCTAAAAGATATTCAGACCCGAATTCGGCAATAGGGTATCCTGTCGGACCATAAACTTTGCAATAAGCAATGTCAGGGTCTTCACAGACATCTTTGATAAACTTCTTTATCCTTACAGTATTCTCACCCGGAAACTCTTTTATAACGTCAGCAACATGGGAAATAGTCCATGCCGCCTTATCTTCGATACGCCTAAGGCATACATTGCGGGCATCATTTATTATAAAAAAAGCAACCGGTGCCAGAGTAACAAGAAGTATAAGAATAACCCCAAGCGTTATTCTTGCTCGCGCACCATTCACTTTGAGCATCAGCTAAGACCCAACAGTCAAAGACTGTATTGTTTTGTACCCCTGTGTGATGGTCCTTAAAAGTATCGGAAGACCCCTATTCCACCGAAACTCTGTCCGTTGACGCCTATTCCTACTCTTCGACAACTTCTCCTTCTTCAGGAAGATCAAAAAACTGACCAAGGTCAGCACCGAGAACACGACCGGGCCATTTATAAAAGCAAAATCCGTTTTCTTTAACGCATTTTTTAATTTTCTGCTGTCCACCTCTGGCAAAAGGCAGAGAACTGAACCCTATTTTATCTTTAGTAAGCTCTACATCACCGAAAAGATACATCATATTAAAAGGAACAATCTTTTCAGGATAAGCTTCTGAAGGGACAACAAGATAAAGAGCCTGCGAATTACTGCCTCTATATACATTCACCATTCCTGTCGGTCTTGTATTTATTTCCGGTACGTCCTTCATAAACGGTTGTAGAAGTCTTTTCAAGACTCCATCAACCTTTGCTACTGCAAGACCGTAGTTTGTTATGGGAACATTCTGTCTTTCACAATCTCTGATACGTCTAAGCATGTCCGCACGTTCCGTCATACATGCTCCGCAATGAACAACAAGACTGTAACTATTTAAATCAAGAGGCAATCCGCATCCTGTTTTAGATTCAAAAATAATTTTTTTACCTGTGCGGCTTATAATCCTGTCAGGAATCATTTCCTTGCTAAGATCTTCCGCTGCGGGATGATGCGGGCAGGCTTCGACAATAAGAACCTTGTCACCATCTTTAAGGTCATCAATGGCATTTGCGCCCCGAACCAGTTGTTCAAGATTACCTTTATGTCTGGCAAACAAAATATGGAAAGTTGTCACGGGAACTTCATCAGGAACAAGCCCGAAAACTTTATTTACTGACTGAGAGTCTGAAATTACCAGAGCCGGGCGTCTTTTCTGCCCCGCAATAGTCTGATAAAGTTCACTTTCTTTGACTATAACTGCTATTCCGCCAACATCAAGAATCTCACGCAGAACCTGAGATTTAGGTAAACCGAGGCGCCCTTTAGGCGAAACGGGATCCTCCGAGACAACGCAGACAACAAAATCGCCCTTGCCCATAAGGTCCCTTGCAAGAACCGGA
This sequence comes from Maridesulfovibrio bastinii DSM 16055, assembly GCF_000429985.1. Taxonomy (NCBI): domain Bacteria; kingdom Pseudomonadati; phylum Thermodesulfobacteriota; class Desulfovibrionia; order Desulfovibrionales; family Desulfovibrionaceae; genus Maridesulfovibrio; species Maridesulfovibrio bastinii. The sequence goes on along the minus strand of NZ_AUCX01000005.1, from coordinate 3,849 downwards.
TCAAGCATATTTTCTTCCGGTGCAAGGGCAAGTACAGCTTTTCTGAGACGGTCAATGCCTCTTCCGTCAACGGTGGATGTGGCCACAAACCTAATTCCGCGTGAACCGCAGAATTCCATATCAGCAAGGCTCGGGCGTCTGATATCTGCCTTGTTAAAGGCCATAACACAAGGCACACCACGCTCTGTAAGCAGAGAAATTATATCCCGCTCTTCGGGAGTAATACCCTGTTCATCAGTAACAATTACGGCAACATCAACCCCGTAAAGAGCATTTCTGACAGCCTTGGATTCATCGCTGTCAGGTGCGTGAGCATCCGTATCATAAACAGTAACCGGACCTAATGACCCAAGTTCCATTCTGGTCAACGGATACATATCATTTTTTTCGTTTTCACGCTCAAGAGGTAATTCTTTTATTCCTGAAAGAGACCTTATCAATGATGATTTACCGACATTACCACGGCCGGCAATAGCTATAGCCAGTCTCTCACCTTCTGAGGATTCACTCATATTTCTAACTCCTGCCTGAAAGCTGATTAGTCAGCTGTGAGCATAAAAAACTTTTAATTCGTGTTATTCAATAGCATTTTTTTTAATAATACACACCAAACAAGACAAGCATTTATTAAAAATATAAAACGCCAATATAACCCGTGTCATAATGGAAAAACCGGCTCCACTATAAATGAAGCCGGTTTACAACATACAAAATCAGACATCTTATACAGGTCAGAATGCCTCACGGATGCTGACAATATCTCTCAGCACACTTAGCAAACGCACTGCCAGACAGATTCATCCGTTTTAATCCCACATGGTGTCAGATTGCAGCATCATGCCGTTTTTTAATAATATTGTGTTGTTACTTCTGCTTCTTTTCTATTTTTTTCCAGGTATCACGCAGTGTGGCCGTGCGATTGAATACAGGTTTTTCCTTAGTATAATCATAGTCAGCACAAAAATAACCAACGCGTTCAAACTGGCACTTGAATCCCGGTTCAACATCGCCCAGAGCAGGCTCAACATAGCATTCATTAAGCACTTTCAGTGAGTCAGGATTGATGTGATCCTTAAAGTCGGAACCATCACTGGTATCCATAGGATTTTCTTTTGTAAAAAGGTGGTCATAAAGTCTGACTTCTGTTTTTACGGCATGGGCTACAGAAACCCAGTGCAGGGTTCCCTTAACTTTTCTTCCGTCATCAGACCAGCCACCCTTTGTTTTGGGATCATAAGTACAGCGCAGTTCAACTACTTCGCCGTTTTCATCTTTTACAACATCAGTGCATGTCACATAGTAGGCGTAGCGCAGACGGACTTCGCGGCCCGGAGCCAGCCTGAAGAATTTTTTAGGGGCATCCTCTCTGAAATCTTCACGCTCGATATAAAGCTCCCGCGAAAACGGAACCATGCGCGAACCGGCTTCAGGATCTTCCGGATTGTTCTGAAACACAAATTCTTCAACCTGATCCTCGGGGTAATTTTCAATAACGACCTTGAGAGAATTCACAACCCCCATATATCTGGGAGAGGTAGAGTTCAGAGCTTCACGAACGGAGAACTCCAGCAAGGCGAAATCAACCATATTGTTTGCTTTGGCTACACCGATTCTTTCGCAGAAATTTCTAATTGCCTCAGCAGGATATCCACGGCGTCTCATACCGGAAATAGTTGACATTCTAGGATCATCCCAACCACTTACATGCCCTTCCTGAACAAGCTGAATAAGACGGCGCTTACTCATTACGGTATAGGTCAGATTAAGACGGGCGAACTCTATCTGCTGCGGGCGGTATACTTCAAGATTTTCAAGCACCCAGTCATAGAGGGGACGGTTGTTTTCAAATTCCAGAGTGCAGATTGAATGGGTTATCCCTTCAATTGAATCGGATATGCAGTGGGCATAATCGTACATGGGATAAATACACCATTTATCCCCGGTTCTGTGGTGGTGGGCCTTACGGATTCTATAAAGAGTGGGATCACGCATAACTATGTTAGGAGAAGCCATGTCGATTTTAGCTCTCAAAACATGTTCGCCTTCTTCATAGCGTCCAGCTTTCATCCCTTCAAAAAGTTCAAGATTTTCTTCAACGCTGCGCTCGCGGTAAGGACTGTTTTTACCGGGTTCTTTGAGTGTGCCGCGATATTCCCTGATCTGCTCGGCAGTCAGGCTATCCACATACGCTTTACCGCTTTTAATAAGCTGCACGGCATATTCATACATTTTATCGAAATAATCTGATGTATAATGAAGACGGTCGTCCCAGTCGAAACCAAGCCAGTGGACATCTTCCTTGATGGAATCCACATATTCAACATCTTCTTTAACTGGATTTGTATCATCAAAGCGCATGTTGCATGTTCCATCATAATCAAGAGCTAGTCCGAAATTGAGACAGATGGATTTTGCATGTCCTATATGAAGATAGCCGTTCGGCTCCGGAGGAAAACGTGTAGCAACCCGGCCGTCATATCTGCCGGATTCATTGTGTTCATCAATTATGTTGGTAATAAAATTTTTTCCTACAACAGAGTCGTTGTTGATATCAGACATTATCCAGTTCCCTTTTAAGTATGAAATAGTTGCTTTAACGATTATTCCGTTAAATTTCCGCGTCCGGAAAAGGCACGAAGAATTGCAGTGTTCCCTGATTGTTTTTAATTACGAAAAATAGGACTTCCGGTCAAACACAAGACAGTAAAACAGTCAACATTTAAAGTTAAAAGCCGGGTAAACGCGACAGAATTTTCATGGAACTACAACCTAAAAAATTTGTTTTAATTAAAAATTCCTGATATATCTCCACGTCAGAGTTACTGTTAACACACACAACTCTTTTGACATTTCAAAGTCAAAATCCTCACACAGTTATTAAACGCGCCGTATTACGTTGAGTTTTTTACGAATATGATGCATTGATATTAGTAATACCTCTTCGGTTTTTCAGTGCGGAAATTGACCGAAACAGTAGCACCGAAAAAGAAATATCCAAGGAGAAAGATAATGAATGTGGAACTGGCTAAACCTTTTATAAAAGCCACTACAGATATTTTATCCATGATGGCCATGATAACACCTACAGCTGGTAAGCCTTTCGTCAAAAAATCAAATGTAGCAACAGGCGATGTTACAGGTGTTGTCGGTTTTACGGGTGATATGAGCGGAAGTGTGTCCATCTCTTTCGATAAGGCCTGCGCCATACATGTGGTCAAAAACATGCTCGGAGATGATATTCAGGACCTTCTTCAGGATGTAAAAGACGCTGTGGGAGAAATCACCAACATGGTTTCAGGACAGGCAAGAGCAGGTCTTAATGAAATGGGCCACAAGCTTTCCGGCTCAACTCCGACAGTCATAATGGGAGACAACCACACCATTTCCCATGTCACTTCCGGTCCGGTAATGGCTATCCCCTTTAAAACCGATCACGGAGCTTTTACCATTGAATTTGCCTTAGAATAATTTTTTTTGCAGAACTTCAGGATATTTCAGGACCGCTCAGTATTGCGGTCCTTTTTTTGTATGTAGAAAACCCCCCGCTATGCGGGGGGTTCCGTAAAGCTTACAGCTATGAATAAATCAGCAAAACTCCTTTTGATTTGTTAAATGAGTTCCGCGGTCTAGCAGCTGCGGTAGTAACAAATCAAAAGGAGGTCCCTTTGCGAGACACTGAAAGTTTAGCCCATACAAAATGGAACTGTAAATATCATATAGTCTTTGCTCCAAAATATCGTCGCCAAGTTTTCTACTATGAAACTAAAAGAGCAATAGGTGAAATTTTACGAAAGCTCTGTGAGTGGAAAGGCGTTGAGATAGTTGAGGCAGAATGTTGCCCTGATCATA